>JBAXVH010000030.1:0-9566 GCA_037129215.1 Bacteroidota bacterium
CTATAAAGGAGGTAATATTAATACGGATTCTTTCTTTATCCTTACTGGTAGCACCTGCCAATGCTATATTGCGTTGTTTTGCAAATGATTCCAATTCTGTCCACCAGCCTTTATTGTTATCGAAAGTCTGTTGAATTGCCTTATAATCTTTAACAGCTGAAAAGTCTTTCTGATGATTGATATACCAGTGATAAGCGAAAATGTTGAGCATATCGTTGGCCAGTAGTTTTGCATAAACGGTGTGAATGATGGTGGTATCGAAAGGTACATTATAATCGGGTGTAATACCGCCACCGCCATATACAATATGACCTTTAGGAGTTTTGAAAGTTTTAGCAGTAAGCTTAAAACTATCGTAGTTATCCTGCTGATTGCTATGATGATATCGATTGAAAATTTCTTCTTTATACTGTTCTTTATCTTTATGATAAGGCTTTTGAATGTTGCGGCCAAGGGGGGTGTAATACTTAGCTGTAGTAAGCCTTACAGCACTACCGTCGCTGAGCATAAACTGTTGTTGTACAAGGCCTTTGCCATAGGAACGTCGGCCTACAATGGTTGCTCTGTCCCAATCCTGTAAAGCACCTGTGAGTACTTCGCTGGCAGAAGCAGAAGTTTCATCTACCAGTACAATCAGTTTGCCTTCTTCGAACATACCATCTTTTCTGCAGGTATAATTAATGCGTTTGGAATGAACGCCTTCGGTATATACAATCAGTTTTTCGCCTGTAAGAAATTCGTCTGCAATCTGTGCTGCTGCATCCATTAAACCGCCGCCATTGCCACGCAAATCCACTATCAGTTTAGCAATATGTTGTTTATTTAAAGTATCCAGACTTTTCATAAACTCGAGGTGCGTTTGTTCGGTAAATTTATTAACATGAATATAACCTGTTACTGAATCTATGAGATAAGTAGCATCTACCGAAGGAACATTGATTACGGCACGCTGGATATTGAAATCCTGTTGTTTGCCATTACGGATAACGGTCATTTTTAAGTTGGATCCATTTAATCCTCTCAGGTATTTACGTATCTGATCGGGCTTTATATGTCCGCCGGAAAGACTGATAGAATCGTTTGCTTTTATACAAATATCTCCAGTAAGTAAACCTGCTTTTTTAGCGGGTCCATCGGGTAACACTTTAATTACATTCAGGCTATCGTTAATCAACTGATATTCTATACCAATACCCTGAAAGTTGCCCATAATTTCATCATTCACTTCGGCCAGTTCATCGGCAGGTATATAGCTGCTATGCGGATCGAGTGAAGCCAGCAAATTATTGATAACATTGGTATTGATACTATCGATCGCAACCTCATCGACATACTTTGACTGTATGAGTTTTAGTACTTCTGCAACGGAAGAGGAGGTAGGTTTTGAAAGGATAGAACCATAGCCGGTTTTATCGCGCAATTCGTAACCAATAAATATACCCAGTATCATTACTACCGAAAAGATGATGGGTAACCAGGGCGTTCTTTTATTATGTTCCAAGTTATTATAATTAAGAATTAATAATTAAGAATTGAACTACATTAGTACTACTTGTTATGAAATGATAATTCATGTATTTTATTCTTTTCTTAGATTAGCTAATAAGCACATTAGCTAATTAGCTAATTTATTTATGTATTTCACTACTAAAATGAAACTTTATATCGGGATTGTTGGTAATCTCTGTGTTTAAATACCATTCGCTTTGTGCAAGGTAAACAGGATGATTATCTTTATCTAAAGCTGCATTCTGTTGTTTAAAACGAAGAAAATCGTCCAGCTTGCTCTGATTAGCTGACGTAAGCCAGCAAGCCTTGTAAAAAGGTAATGTTCTAAATTCGCAGGAAGCACCATACTCATGTAGCAAACGGTACTGAATTACCTCGAACTGAAGATCTCCTACACAACCAATAATCTTTTTGTTGCCTCCATGTTGTGTAAACAACTGTGCCACTCCCTCATCGGTTAACTGTTGAACTCCTTTTTCCATTTGTTTGGTTTTCATAGGGTCTTTATTTACAAGCTCCTTGAAAATCTCGGGAGAGAAAGTAGGGATACCTACAAAGTAGAAGTTTTCTCCTTCGGTAAGTGTATCTCCAATTTTAAAATTGCCGGTATCAAATAAACCAATTACATCACCAGGAAAAGCTTCTTCAATTACATCTTTACTACGTGCAAGGAACGAATATGGATTGCTGAAACGTACATCTTTATCTAAACGAACATGATGGTAATAGGTATTTCTTTCGAATTTACCACTACAAATTCGCATGAAGGCAATTCTATCTCTGTGCTTAGGATCGAGGTTGGCATGTATTTTAAAGATAAAACCGCTGAATTTATCTTCGTTTGCTTTTACTGGTCTTACACTGGTTTCGCGATCAAGAGGAGTAGGGGCAATGGTGATAAAAATATCGAGCATCTCTTTAACCCCGAAATTATTTACAGCAGAACCAAAGAAAACCGGAGCGATTTTAGCGCTTAAATAATCTTCTTTTTTCAATTCTCCATAAACGCCATCTATCAACTCGATATCTTCTCTTAGTATTGCGGCATCTCTTTCGCCTACTTTATTATCGAGTAATGGGTTGCTTAAATCATGGATTTCCAATACATCTTCGTCTTCTGCCTTGGTATTTGCTGTAAAAAGAATCAGGTTTTTATTATGGATATCATATACCCCTTTAAAATCTTTACCACTATTAATAGGCCATGTCATGGGGTGTAGACTTATATTCAGTTCGTTTTCTATTTCTTCGAGCAGATCAAAGCGGCCTTTACCATCTCTATCCATCTTATTAATGAAAACTATAACCGGAGTGTCCCTCATTCTACAAACTTCCATTAATCTTTTGGTCTGTGCTTCTACTCCATTCACACTATCTATAACCAGTATTACACTGTCTACAGCGGTTAGTGTACGATAGGTATCTTCGGCAAAATCTTTGTGACCAGGTGTGTCGAGCAGGTTTATCAGACAATCTCTGTATTCAAAAGTCATTACACTGGTGGCAACACTAATACCACGTTGACGTTCAATTTCCATGAAATCGCTGGTAGCATGTTTCTTAATTTTATTGCTCTTTACAGCACCTGCAATTTGAATGGCACCACCGAACAACAATAGTTTTTCTGTCAGGGTAGTTTTACCGGCATCCGGGTGGGAGATGATTGCGAAAGTTCTCCGTTTATTTAATTCGTTCTGATATTTCATTGTATAGTATAGCTGACGATTGTTTTGTCCAGATTTAGAATTTGACTTCCTGATCTGGATTTATTATTTGAAAATAAAGTGCGCAAAGGTATGGATTGACCTTTTGTTTCAAAATATTAGGACAACTATATTATAAAAGGAAATATAATATGCGTGTAAGGTGGAAAAAGTTTTAAAAAAGGGGTTTAGGTTTTCCAGGAATTGGATCTTCTGGTATATTGGATATAGACGGGGCGTTTTTGATAAAGATTAAATCATTATTTTTCTATCAGAATCTTTCTTTCAGCGGTTTTACCATTTACATCGTATAAAATTATTTTGTAAGCACCTTTTTCTAATCCGGTAGTATTGAATTGAATGAATCTGTTTTTGTTACTACCTTCTGGAATTAAAGCATGAATATGTTTAACAAGATTATCTTTTTGATTAAATGCTTTTACAGATATTGGTGGAATTAAGTTTGTAGGACAATGAAGATTTAAGATGCCGGATTCAGGATTAGGAAAAACTATAGCAACATTTTCCTTGCTGTTATTGTCCATTTTGTCAGCAATTAAATTTTTACTGCTGGTAGATTTATGTAAAGTTTGATTGCTCGTAAACCCATAAACCGTTATTCCAAAACATAAGAGAACGAATGCTAAAAATGATATATTTTGCTTCATAGATCAGTTACTTTGGTACGATTAATTTTATTCTAAAACTGATTTTCTTGTCAAGGTGTAAAGCAAGCAAAGATTTTTACTTGCTTTACTATTTTTCAAAGTAAAAGGATAACTCCCTTTAGATTATCGTAGGAAATAACACTGGATGGTAAAAACGGAGACTTCCTTGACTTTGAGAACCTATTTTAAGAACTTTTCGATAATTTTTGTACATTATCATTAACAGTGCAAATATGTATGCCAAAGAAATGTTATACAATATCAAAATAGTACAAGTTGTTGTCTTATAAATACTACACGGTGTAGTGTTAATGTTACACAAAAATTGTATTTAGTTTCAGTTTAGGTTAGACAATACAGTAAAAATCGATTTTACAAAGTCATTATATATGCTAAACGTTACATTTGCCGCATCAAATTATTATGTCAAAAAGGCTTTATTTTTATATTATTTTATTGTTAACGGGAACTAATCTATCTGCGCAATTGCGATTAAATGATAGAATTCCTGCTAATAGCAATAGTTCAACAGGTTCTAATCAACCCAATGCCTCTAAAAAAGATAGTTCGTTCTTACAACATAGAAACGATCTGGCAGATAGTATCACTATATTTTACCGGGAATACAATTCTACAAAGAACCAATTGCTTGATTCCTCTTTAAATGACTTTCATAAACGCTATATTTTACCTTATTACACCTACAATCTGGGTAATTATGGTACGGCAGTTAAAAGTATATTGTTTACACCCTCGTTAAAACCTGGATTTGATGCAGGATTTCATCAGTATGATTTATATAACTACTCTGTTGAAAATACTAAATTTTATAATACTACTAAGCCTTACACCATGCTTTCTTATATGCTAGGGAGTAATTCGGAACAGATTGTAGATATTATTCATACTCAGAATCATAAGGATAATTTCAATTTTTCATTGGAATACCGGTTTAGTAATACTCCGGGATTTTTAAGAAATCAAAATGCCAGCAATAGTAATATCAGGGTTACTACGCATTATAAATCGCCTAATAAGCGGTATGAATGGCATATGATTTTTATTGATAACAGTAATGCTTCTTCTGAAAATGGAGGACTTGATAGTATACAAAAGCTGAAATCGTTATCCTTAAGTGATCCTTTTGAAGTAGAAACCCGTCTTGGAAATATCGCCAATGCCTATCGAAATCCATTTAATACTACAGTAAACACCGGGAATGTTTATAGCCAGACCCAATTATTGTTCCGACATCATTATGATATAGGACAAAAAGATTCTATGCGAATTAATGATACTACACTTGTCAGGCTTTTCTATCCAAGGCTTAGCATTCAGCATACCATGTTTATAGAAGGTAGTGAGTATAAATATATTGATAATCAGGTGGATACGGTTAGTTATAAAAACAATTATCATATAAATCTGGATACTAATGCAGCCATCAGTTTTAAAGATCGCTGGAGCCTTTTTAGCAATGAATTGAGTATTGTTACTTATCCGGATAAGAAGAACATTAGTCAGTATTTAAAATTTGGAGGCATTTTTCAGTCGTTTAAGGGGACGTTTAACGATAGTACAACCAATAAATACTATAACCTGATAGGTGTTGTAGAATATAAAAACAGGACTAAGAATAATATCTGGGATATTGATGCGAATGGACAATTGTATTTTAATGGGTATCATTCGGGTGATTATTCAGCTTCTGTTACCTTAAAAAGGGTTTTAAGTAAGAGAATTGGTAATCTGGGATTAGGGTTTCAAAACGTAAATAGTTCTCCATCGTTTCTATTTACTCCTCAAACAGGATTTTATATAAAGGATAAAAAGAACTTTGATAAGCAGAATATCACCCGGCTTTCTGCTGAATACGAAAATGTTGCTGCTAAGTTTGTATTAAAGGGGGAGTATTATCTGGTAAATAATTTCTTGTATTTTGATAGTTTTTTTACTGCTAAACAAGAAAAAACATTGTTTAATATTTTGCATGTTACTGCAGAGAAGAAGTTTAAGCTGAATAAATATTTTAACTGGTATATTGAGGCTCACCTGCAACAATCAACATCTGGAGCGCCTGTAAACATTCCATTGTTGTTTATGCGCCACAGAATTGCTTTTGAAGGAAATTTCTTTAAAAATCTGTTCCTTTCTACTGGATTTGAAGCTAAATATTATACCGATTACAGTTCTTCGGACTATAGCCCTATTACCGGACAGTTCTTTTATCAGAATGCTTATAAGACTTCCAACAGACCAGATATTAATTTCTTCTTTAATTTCAGAATTAAAAGTTTTAAACTATTTACCAGAGTAGAAAATCTGAATACTATGGGACAAAGTTTTTCTTTTAATCAGTATAGTTTTCACACACAATTATATCCTAATCCAGGTTTATGGTTCCGATTGGGAATCTGGTGGAATTTTGTTAACTAATTAAAATTTTGAATATGAAACTTGCTAAAATTATTTGTATTACGATGCTCTTGATAGGGGGGCTTTCAGGGATTAATGGTGTAAGAGCTCAACAGGACTCCACTTGTGTGAAATTTAATAAAGAGAAGGCTTTAGCGGAGATTAACAATAAAACACCTAAACTGGTAATAGTAGGTGGTATTGTAAGAGCTGCAAAACCAGGAGATGCCAGGTTTGCAAAGAAATATAAGATTCAGTTTATTGATACAGGTTGTGTAATTGAAAATAGCGATTGTATTGCTGCCTATAATAAAGCCACTTTTGCCTTTCTTGACCGTAAGTACGGTAAGAAATGGCGTAAACAAGTACGTCAGGATTTGTTAGGCCTTTAGATAAACATACTATTCAGGTAGGATAAATTACCTTAGTACTGCAACTGAAGAGTTTGAACTAATCTTAGCTGCATTAGCATTGTTTTGATTAAACTTAGGCAGATATTTAGCATAAACCAGCATTTGTGGTTGATCGCTGTTATTAATAGGCTCTATAGACAATGGATAATTTTTCCACCATTGGCCAGCAGCCCAATAACATCCACCTATTCCATTAGCTTTAAGGTAGTTTAAGAATTTGTCCATCACCTTTAACCATCTTTGATCGTTTTTAGGTACACCAAATTCACCAACAAATCCTTTTTTGTTGTTGTATTTTAACCAGTCTACAAAGTTCTTCATTCTGTTAACGCCTGTATTTTCATTGGCATTGTTGGCATCATAACTTTTTTTGTAAGCACCAGAGTGATCCTGATCGAAATAACAATGAGCATTGAACAGTAATTTGTTAGCCGGATCGTTTAAATACTTCAGATTATCATTGTATTTTGTCCATGTTTCAGGATTAGAGTAGTTGTCACCATCCACCATAATAGTTGTTTGTCTATCTACTTCTCTAATGCCTAAAATGGCTTGTTGTGCACTATTAGCCCATGAATATCGGCCCATATCATGTGGTTCTGTCATTAAGGAAAATGCGTATACGTTGTACTTGTCCAGCATAGCAATTGCCATCTTTCGCCAGAAGTCTTTAAAGTAGCCTGTAGTTACCACATTGTCGCCTAAAATATGCTCTACACCATTTACTTTATAACGACCAAAGTTCTGAAGTACAAGGGTGACTTTAATGTTGTGCTGAGCACATTCTTCCACAAATTTCGAAATTAAAGACAATTCCTTTGTATCCAAAGGGCCACCAAGCGTTCTTTGAATTCTTTCCCATTTAAATGGCAATTGTATTACCTGAACTCCTTTTGAAGCGAAATATTCTATTTCTGTTGTTTGAGGGTACACGTAATGAACACCATATGTTCCTGGAAGGTTGTTTTCACCAAATTCAGCGCCACAAAGGGTAACGCCATAGGATTGATAGTTTTGTGCTTTCAGATTAATCGAAAGGAATGATAAAATAAATAATGATAGGATAAAATTTTTCATAAATTATTAATAAATTGGAGTTATTAAAATCTTTTAAATTGGAATATTGATATTAAGTTTTTATAGAACCTGGATAATAAATTGTAGCCAAAATCGTTTGTAAAAAGTGTTACTTCTTCTAATTGTTAAATTGCTTTAACAAAAGCTGATTTATAGTGTAATTGTTTGGTTTCTCTCTTTTATACACGAATAGTCATACAGCTTCCTTTTAGAAGTGTTCTTCATTTTACAATAGATTTTGCTATATTATACAATCGACTAACAGATCTATGTATTAACATAAATCTGAATAATAAAACATGGAGTAGTAAGAATGGATAAATTCTCTGAAACTCAATGAAATAGAGCCTTTTGTACAATTAAGTTTTGATAGATATTAAGTTTTTTACTTCGTTTTGAGCAAGAAATACGAAACATAGGAACGCCCATAGAAATCTCAAAAGGATACCTTTTTTCATTGGTTATTAAATTTTAATTGTTGGTTTCAATCAGAAAACTGTCGTGAAAATAGTATCCGGCATATAAAAAACAAAATAAAATTTAATAAATTCGCTATTGGTTAATTAAAAATTCCTTTTTCAAATAGTCTTTTATTAGCCTTGGTTAAAAGAAATATCAGTAATGCAAAATGTATTTAACCAACTAACTTCTAAATATTTCTTATCAAAATTTTCTTGATTCGTTATTTCCCTTTTCTTTGCTAACTATTGTTAGTATAGATTACAATTAATTTAAATACATCATATATGAAGATTGGCGTTCCTAAAGAAATTAAGAATAATGAAAGCCGTGTAGCCATGACACCTTCCGGGGTGGTTCATCTTGTAAGAAATGGTCATGAAGTTTTTATAGAAACTAAAGCGGGTAATGGATCTGGTTTTAGTGATGAAGAGTATGTAACTGCAGGTGCTACAATTGTTGCTACAGCTGCTGAAGCATGGGGTAAGGAAATGGTAATGAAAGTTAAAGAACCTATTCCTGTTGAATATGCTTATTTCAGAGAAGGATTAATTTTATTTACTTATTTGCATCTTGCTCCAGAGCCAGAACTAACAAAGGCGTTAGTAGAAAAGAAAGTAATAGGTATTGCTTACGAAACAGTTCAATTATCAAATGGCTCATTGCCTTTATTGGTACCTATGAGTGAAGTGGCAGGAAGAATGTCTTCACAAATTGGAGCCCAATATTTAGAAAAACCACAAGGAGGAAAGGGTATTTTATTAAGCGGTGTTCCTGGTGTAAAACGTGGTAAAGTATGTATCATTGGTGGTGGTGTTGCAGGGACAAATGCAGCTAAGATTGCTGTTGGTTTGGGTGCTGAAGTAACTATCCTGGATTTAAGTCAGGAAAGACTTGCACAACTGGATGATTTATTTGGTAACAGTGTGTCTACTTTAATGTCGAATCCATACAATATTGCCAACGAAGTAAAACATGCAGATTTAGTAATTGGAGCGGTATTAATTCCTGGTGCTAAGGCTCCAAGACTGGTTACGGAAGATATGATTAAATCTATGGAAAAAGGTTCTGTAGTTGTTGATATTGCAATTGATCAGGGAGGTATTTTTGAAACTACAGATCGTATTACTACGCATGATAATCCAACTTACGAAAAACACGGTGTAATTCATTATGCAGTAGCAAATATGCCTGGTGCAGTTCCAAGAACTTCTACTTTAGCACTTACCAATGTTACGGTTCCTTATGCAGTACAGATTGCTAATAAAGGGTATAAACAAGCTTGTCTTGAAAATGTAGCTTTATTAAAAGGTATTAATACC
>JBAXVH010000300.1:0-2181 GCA_037129215.1 Bacteroidota bacterium
GCTGAGTATATATTTAGTATCAATGATAGCATAGCGCTGCGCTTTAATATTACTGCCAGCAAATAGTAAAACACCAAACAATAAAAAAAGGTACTTTTTCATACACATGATTTTTGTGGTATAATAAAAATTATTCAGGTTCAAAACCTAACATGAAGGTAAATCTGGAAATATCTTTAATAGAAGCTCCCGGAGTATATCTATCCAGTCCTAAACCATAATCAAACCCAAGTAAACCAAACATAGGAAGATAAAAACGCATACCCAAACCTACTGAACGTCTTAGTTTGAAAGGGTTATATTCTTTCATATCGTACCAGCCGTTTGCAGCCTCCATAAATGCCAGTCCGTAGATAGTACTACCTGCACTAAGACTTAAAGGATAACGCATTTCCAACACATACTTATTAAACATAGTAAAGTATTGAGAAGCACTTGACTGATCAGGATTTTTGGTAGGATCGGATGACTGATAAACAGGATAACCTCTTTGCGCAATGATATCGTAACCCAATAATGCAAACTGATTACTTAAACCTGCATCACCCACCTGAAAACGCTCAAAAGGAGATGTTTTTAATGTTGAACTATATTTTCCAAGGTAACCAAATTTAGCAGCAAACTTTAATACCAGTTGCTTATGATCTTCTCCTATTGGTTTGGTTAATGGAACATAAAACTCACTATTAAATCTCCATTTATGGTATTCAATCCATTGATATGGATTTGATGAAGTAGCTATATCTTTATTAAAAGTAGAATAAGGAGGAGTCATTTGAAGACTCATCAACATAGTAGAACCGCTTGCAGGGAACTGCGGATTATTAATAGATGAACGCTGAACTGCAACCTTTACATTCAGGTTATTAGAATGTCCATTATTAAAACCTGGAAGGTTTACACGATCTATATAGTAATCATTTAAAGTATACAAAGTATAGCTTAAACCTACAGACATAGAGAAATAATCATCCGGCCATTTCAATTGTCTACCCAGACTTAATGAAGTACCTGTAGTACGTATATAAGAAGGATTACTGGAAGAAGTAACGGTTCCAGTTAATGGATTATAGGAATTGGAATACTTAGTATCGTATATTGAATAAGTAAGCGAATTACGTTTCTTTCCTCCTAACCATGGTTCTGTAAAAGAGAAATTATAAGAACGGAATGCAGTACCATTACTCTGGAATCTTAAGGATACTTTCTGACCATCACCCATTGGTAATGGATCCCATGCTTTCTTCTTAAATAGATTCTTTGCAGAGAAGTTATTAAAGCTTACACCCAATGTACCTGTAAGACCAATATTACCACCCCAACCAGCACTAAGCTCTAACTGATCGCTTGACTTTTCTTCCAGTTGCCAGGTTACATCTACCGTTCCATCTTCAGGATTAGGTACTACCTGAGGATTGATTTTCTCCTGATTAAAATAGTTCAATTGTGCAAGCTCTCTTACAGAACGCATTAAATCCTGACGACTGAATTTTTCACCCGGAATAGTACGAAGCTCTCTTCTGATTACGTACTCTTTTGTTTTATCGTTACCTACAATTTTTACATTCTTCCACACTGCCTGCGGACCTTCGGTAAACTTAATTTCAAAGTCTATTGTATCATTATAAACTGCAGTCTCGGTAACTTCTGTTCTAAAGAAAAGATATCCATCATCCATGTACAGACTGGCTATATCGCTACCTTCTGGAGCACCACCTTTACCAAGGCGTTTATTTAATAGCTCAAGATTGTAGATATCTCCTTTTCTAATTCCTAAAACCACTGTTAATACGGTATCAGGATATTTAGTATTTCCTTTCCAGGTAATATTACCAAAACGATATTGTCTACCTTCATTTACCTTGATATGGATATTCAGATTACCCTCCATATTTGGTTGCTGAATATGATTCACAACAGCAGCATCGCGGTAACCAATGGAGTTGTAATAGTCTACCAGTTTCTCTAAATCTTCCTGGTATTTAGTTTCATTAAATTTAGAAGAAGTAAAGTAATGGAAACGGAAATAAGGATTGATAACTTTAGCAGTTCTGGAAACGGTTAAATAGCCTCTTTCTTTTAAGTAATCATCAAAGCTATACTTCTTTGTAGAAGCAAATAAACCCGTATCAACAGGAGGATAAAGTGTAAATCTTGATTTCTCTTTTGTTTCCTTTAAAT
>JBAXVH010000301.1:0-2168 GCA_037129215.1 Bacteroidota bacterium
GGCTTATAAGTCTCATCGTTTTCGGCAATCTTAAACGACTTCAATGCATCATCATAATTTTTATCGTAGAACGAGATAAAGGCATAGTAATAGTTCGCATCTATATAATCCGGATTATCCGGTATTTGTCTGATAGAATTAAACAGCGGTTTAGCCTCACCAAATTGTTGCGATACAAAATAGGAATAAGCCTTATGAAACTTCATCGATTCTATCTGACTGTTCGTAAGGTTGCTGATAGATGTTTTCAGGTAACATTGAATCGCATTAGCGTACTTCTTTTGTCTGAAATAGTATTCCCCCAGAAAGTAGTTCAGCATCTGCACCCTGTAGGCATTCGGATCGCCCTCTACATAATAGGTAGCCTCACGCACTATATTTCCATCATTCAGCATCAGCCCGCAAACTATGGTATAATATTTCGCCTCATCCGCTATCGTTACAGGCAAAAGACTATAATTATTCCAGGTCTTTCTCACCTCTTTCAGCAGCGGATAGGCCAGACTATACTGCTCGTTCTCAAAGTATTCCTTAGCCGTTTTAAAAGCCGCATCTGCGTCGTTGTATATTTTAGTCGATTGCGCATGGGCAGTATACATCAATATACACGCCATTGCAACCATCCAGCATTTCATCTTCATTCTCATAATACTTCTATTCGTTGTTTAGCAAAGATTTTGTTTTCCTTCCTAATATAACGTGAAAATGAGAATATTTATATCCCCATTGTGATAAAAGCCCTCAAGGAATCATTTGTTTATCAACAATTCACAAATCCTTATAATAATTTGAAGCAATTAATATAGAAAATTCTAATAAAAAATATCTGAAATTGAAGTTCGTTTATAAAAGAACTGTATAGTGGCTTAGTATTGTTTAAATGAACTACTAATCCATATAATATACTCTACATATGGGTATTATTTGAATAAGGTTTTAGTGTATTAACCTCCATTATTTACTTCAATATTTACCTAAATATTTGAAATGAGAACGTATTTGTTGGCGGAGAGGACGTATTGATTGGAATTGTTGACGTATTATAAATACAATAGAACCCATATTCTGGCTTAAAAGACGTATGAATTGGCGGAGTATATGAATATTTTAGGGGTAAGGATGTATTATAAATCCAGAGGACGTATTTTTTGGCGGAGTATACGTGTTTGGAATATAATAGGACATACTTATTGTACTGGCGGACATAAGGTGTGGCTAAATAGACGTAGAGGGTAGATTGGATTAAGAACAAGGCAATAAGCAAAAGGTAATAGTGAAATACAAGAGACAATGGTTCTGAGAAATTATTAGTATTAAATAATATAAAGTGGATAATGGGGAACTATGCCTAAATTTATGGGATTATATTTTAGAAATCCTAGTTTAAATAATAATATGAGAATAGAACAAGCAGAAGAAATTGAAAGTTTGAGACTAGTGAAGCGTCTTGAAGTTCTTCATCCTGAAATATTGGTTGCGATAAAGGAGTATCAGGGTCAAACAGACATTCTTGCTAATTGTATTGATAAAATTGATGAAGCTATTTTAGCACAAGGGAATATAGGAATGGATAGTGTGGCCAGCGTTGAAATATTGTTGATAGATGCTGTTGATGGTATAATGGGTCTTAATTACAGGGCATTGTCTATTGCTTTTTCATTGGAAGATTCTTTATTAGAAAAACTATTAAAACGGTCGTATACCTATTTTCATAAAAACACTAAAGAAGTTTGTATACAAAAGCTGGATACTGCAGTGAAATTGCTAGAAGATCGTAATACGATATTTACGAATATTGAACAAGATGATTTTGATGATATTAAAGCTAAAATTGAATTGTACAGGACTTTTAAAGATGCTCCAAGAGCTGCGAAAGTGACTAAAAAAGCAGATGGAACTGATGCTTTGAAGCGATGGGTGAAAAAAGCTAATAAAGTTAAAAATCTGATGATTCATTTACTGACCAGTAAGTACAAAACAATTAATCCTATAATAGCTGAAAAGGCTGTGTTGCTAGGTACGCCAGTTGCTGTTGGAACGCGACATACTATTGGTAAATATTCTGTGATTGATTCACTTTCAAAGATGCCTATTTTACATGCAATAATCAGTGAAATAAGAACTACAGTAAAGAAGAAAAAAATAAAAACCAAGGTTTATAAATTGAA
>JBAXVH010000302.1:0-2165 GCA_037129215.1 Bacteroidota bacterium
GTATTACTACTTACCTTAGCGCCATGTTTACAGGAATTATAGAATATACAGGCAGGGTAGAAGCGGTAACCGAAAATGGTTTGAATAAAACCTTTAAAATCATTTCCCCTGTTAGTTCTTCGCTAAAAGTAGATCAGAGTGTAGCGCACAGTGGCGTTTGTCTTACTATAGAAAGTATAAGTGATGATAGCCATACCGTAACTGCTGTGGAAGAAACTTTAAAGAAAACATGTCTTCACCAATGGCAGCCGGGAACTGTAGTAAATATTGAAAGATGTATGCTGATGAACGGCCGTCTTGATGGGCATATAGTGCAGGGGCATGTAGATGATGTGGCAGTTTGTACCTCAAAAACAGATTGCAATGGCAGCTGGGAGTTTATATTCACTTTTAATGAGAAGTTTGCCCACCTCGTAATAGAAAAAGGTTCTATCTGTATCAATGGTATCAGCCTTACCTGCTTTAATATTACCCGCAATAGTCTGCAGGTTGCCATTGTTCCTTACACGTATTTACATACCAATATGCAGCATATAGAAGTAGGAACAACAGTAAATATCGAGTTTGATGTATTGGGTAAATATATTTCCAGAATGCACGAATTGAATAAACAATAACCAAGGCACTATGAACGATAAATCGGTAGTTAAGTTATTGTTGGGGCTATTCTGGATTACTGTTACACTTTTCCTGGGTGGATTGGTTGTATTATCCTTCTTTAATCACGCTACTGCCGATGATTACTTTGCTTTATATAATGAACAGAAATTTGGTTTTATGGGCTTTCAGAAGTTCATATATATGCATTGGGGCGGAAGATACTTCTCCAGTCTTATTGCTGCAATATTCTCGTCCAATGGGTACTTAGTCCATCATTATTATGTACATACAATTCTGCTAATAGTACTCACCCTTATAGCATCCTATATATTCATTTCTGTTATAAGCCGATACCTGATTAATAAGGCAATAGTAAAAAGAGAAAGAATAATGCTGGCAGCATTATTAACCATTTTACAGTTTGTTATTTACCCCGAATTATCTACTGCTTTATACTGGTTTAGCAGCGCTGTTACTTATCAGACATCCGTTATATTGCTCATGCTATTGGCAGCTACTACTATTAAAATTCTGCAGGAAAAAAGTAGTAAAATAACTGCTCTTTTATTTGTTGTTCAAATTGTATTAGTCCTTGCTTGCAATGGAAGCAACGAAGTATCTGCAATATTCAGCGGAGTGCTGATGCTTATTATTTTAATACTGTACAAAAAGAAGTTTAATGCTCATCTTGGAAAGATAATTGTATTAGCGTTAATTTATGTGCTTAGTATAGTTGCATTAATTATAGCGCCAGGAAACAGAGAAAGAATGACTGTTCTGGAAGGTAAAGATGTAAATATTGTACTCTCGGTTGTGTCTTCTTTCTACAGAGTATTTGTAGTGTACTGGAACTTGTTCTTATCTCCTTTATTCTGGGTGTCGATGGCTTCCTTTTTTCTTTATGCAATTTATATAAGAGATAGAATATTTATTTTAAGACACCATAAAACTAACCTTAAAACAATTGTACTATTTATCACTATCTGGACAATTGTATTGCTGATAGTATTAATACCAATTCTATTGTTAAGCAATGGTTCCATACCCGATAGAGCTTTAAATGTTTTGTCGGCTATTACATTGCTGGTATTTATAATGGTATCGTTTTACATGGGGTTATGTATAATGGATAAAAATGTAAAACAATTATTAGCTCATCAACAATTAAGAATTACAGTAGCAACGGCGCTTATTATCTGTATTATTACCAATAATACTTCCAGAGAAATAGCAGGTTCATTAATGTCTGCAGGAACGTATCATCGTGCAATGTTGCAAAGAACACAGATATTGAATGAAGCTTCTATTAACCGGAAAGATACTGTTCAGCTTACTACTATTGATAATGCTATGCTGAATGATGTAAATACCTATTCTGCAGGTAAAAAAGCAATGCTAAAAGAATGGATGAAAAAGAAACCATTGCTATTGTTTATTTCCGATGATATGGCTACACCCGAAAGCCGTAAAATACTCACGGATTATTATAAGGTAAAGATGTTATTGGTGAAATAAATAAGTAGTATCTTAAGGTGAATATCAATTATCTATTACCTGTTATTAAT
>JBAXVH010000303.1:0-2163 GCA_037129215.1 Bacteroidota bacterium
TGTTTACACTGAATGCACAAATCTTTTATTCATTTAAAGATTCTACAGGTACCTATACACCAATTACTGGTACTTACATTACATTTAAACAACTTTCAAATGGTACTGGTGTTGCTTCTGATGCATGGGATGATGGTTATGTTAACGCAGTTGCATTGCCGTTTACTTTTACGTACAATGGAACTGCTTATACTAAAATTAATGTGTGTACTAATGGATTTATATCTTTAGGAAAAGCATTTGCTACCAATACTTCTACTACTGCACCTACCTATTATTCTGGTGGTGATCTTACAGGTAGTCTGGCAGAAGATACAGCTCAAAGACCAATTATTGCACCTTTCTGGGGCGATTTGATATATGCTGCAGCAAAAAGTACTCCCACAAGAGGGGTGTCTTATGCTACTACTGGTACTACTCCTAACAGAATATTTACTGTACAATGGCATAATGCTGGATGGGATGCCGGTGCTACAGCTGGTTCAATTTCCTTCCAATTGAAAATATTTGAAACATCAAATGTCATTCAATTTATTTACAATAGGGAAACTGGTTCTATTATCAGTTCTGGTACTTCTGCAAACAAAGCTTCTATTGGTTTAACTGCTGCTGGACATGGACTTGGTACTTTTATTTCTGTTTCCGATTCTACCAATAGTGCAACTATCAGTAAAGTATCTGAATATGATGTTTTAGGAAGACCTAATACTGGTCAGTATTATATTTTTACACCAGTTACTCCATTGGTAAACGATGCAGGTGTAACCAAAGCTTATACTACTGCTGTTGTAGCTACTGCTGCCGATCCTCAGAGTGTTAGCGCTACCGTTACCAATGCTGGTACAGGTACTGTTTCTAATGTGGCGGTTACTTTAAATGTAACAGGAGCAAATACATTTACCGATGTACAAACAATACCTTCTTTAGCCTCTGGTAAGTCTGCTTATGTAACATTTGCAACATTTACACCAACTACTTTGGGAACTAATAATATTTCTGTTTCGATCCCTTCTGATAATGATAATTCAAATAATTCTGCTTCAGCAACACAGCTAGTTACTAAAGGTACTGTAAACTATATGACCTCAAATACCCCTACAGGTGGTTTTGGTCAAGCAAGTGTTTCAGATTTTACTGCGAAGTTCAGCAATCCAAATGCACATAATGTAAATAATATCTTACTAAACTTTGCCAGTGTAGCAAATGGCCCTCAACCTTTTACTGTTGGTCTTTGGGATGCAACAGGTACGGATGTGAATAGTGCTACAGGTGCTCCAGGTGGTATTATCTGGACTTCTCCAACGCTTACCACAGCTGCTGGACCAATGAGCATACCGGTTTCTCCTAGTCAACCTATTACTGGAGATTTCTTTGTAGTAGTTTCTCAAACAGATACAATTCCTTTTGAATTGGGTTATGAAGAAGAAAGTCCTGTAAGATTAGGAACTTTCTATGTTCAGAATTCTACATTAGGCGGGTTCCTTGATATTGGTCAAAGTACTATTGCGCATCTTAAATTAGATATTGGTGTTCAATTTGATTCTGCTACCACTACACCAGTTTCTTTAGTTAAATTCAGTGGTTCAAGAGTAAACAACACTACTAACTTGCTTAAATGGTCTACCACTACTGAAACCAACAATGCTGGATTTGAAATTTTGAGAAGCGCTGATGGAGTGAAGTTTAATAAAATTGCATTAGTTCAAACTAAAGCAAATAATGGTAACAGCAATACAGCTTTAGATTACAATTATGCTGATGTAGAAGCTCCTAAGGGAACTAACTATTACAGATTGAATCAATTGGATAAGAACGGCAAATCTGCTTTATCTGAAATCGTGGTTATTAAGGAAAAAGCAGCCTTCAAGGTAGCTTCTATTTATCCTAACCCTGTTCAGGAGTCTATGACCCTTTCAATCAATTCTCCAGCTACACTTAAAGGTAAAGCATTAATTACTGATATGACTGGTAAATCTGTTTTGAATAATAGCTTCAGTATTTTTGCTGGTGACAATCTGGTTAAATTTAATGTAAGCAACCTGAAAGCAGGTAACTATACTATTACTGTAACGGCTAATGATGGTTCTACTCAGACTCAAATGTTTGAAAAGAAATAATTTAGCTTAAACTATATAAAGAAGACAAATTTTTCAGTCAAATGAA
>JBAXVH010000304.1:0-2161 GCA_037129215.1 Bacteroidota bacterium
CTATTTGAGTTAACCAGTTAATCATCCTGTCTTTAATAATGTCATATTTTACAAACCTTGAATAAGCAAATAGTATTGGGACAATAGTATTAATCATAATGTTGTCAGCCATTTCATCACCTACCTGTTTCATTCTTTCAGCAGATTCTTTTCCAAATACATAGTGATTATTCCAATAGGTTGAAGTATTTACTTTCAACATATCTTTTACTTTTTTTATATCCTTTGCATCTTTAATTGTAGAGAACAGATGTTTAGATTGCTGAACTAACATTGATAGTTGTGCTACTCTGATTGTTGGGAATCCTGAAGGTCGCATTCTTAAAAATGCTGGCATTATAGCTACAGGGGTTAAACTATATTTCTGACTCAAATAATTGTATTCTCTTCTTAGCTTTACTCTGTATTCATCATCAATGCCTGTATCTTCATTTAACAAGTTTGCCTGTCCCATTAAAAGTGCTTCAATCTGAAACAGTTGATTTTTATGTTTAGCAAGTATATTAACAGGAATTGATTTAGCTACTTTAATGAATAATTCATCATTTAATTTAAGTCCAAAATTTTTCGCTAACATCCACCAGAGTACTTCTTCCCAATGATGATTTGATTCAGTGTATAACAATAGAATATTTGTTGCTTTTTCTTCCAGGCGTTCTATAGTTAGTCTTTCTTTCCAACTGGTCCAGATAATTGGTTTTATGTAGGGTAAGAATGAACTGCAAGGTAAGTTGTCGGGCGCATTCATTAATAATGTATATCTATCCAATAACCATTTGGGAATAAGATTGCTAATAGTAAGCTGAGGAATTGTTAGTCCGTTTTTATTTATTATTACAGCATCGTTTAACCAAACAATATGTAAAATTACCGTATTGTAGTTTGCATCTTTCTCGTGTTGATGGGCATTCCAGTCGGAAGAATTTACATGAATTTCAATGTTCCCTACAAGCTTTAAATTATTGATTCTTATAGATGAGTCAATAAAATCTGGCCCTTGATTTAGGTTATATAATCCTGGGTTTATAATACTTAAGCTATCACCATCATCCGTAGATAAGTTTGTGTGCTGATAGTACTGATGCTGCCAGATGTAGTGTAATAATTTTTCTGGAATTAACATAGTGTGGGTTTAAATGTACTAAGGTACATGAATCAACCTACCACAAACAATATGTTATTTTGTTAACTGTTCCAACGCCTTTACAACTTTGCTGACAGGTAGCCCCATTACGTTATAAAAATCGCCTTCTATTGATTGAATACCAATTACGCCAATCCATTCCTGTATAGCATAAGCTCCAGCCTTATCATAAGGCTTATACTGATCAATATAATAATCAATTTGCTCTATCGTAAGGGTATGAAATTGTACATAAGTAACATCGTAAAAACTGATAATCTCCTTCTCAGAAAGAATAGAAACGCCGGTTATTACACGGTGCTTTTTGCCAGATAGTTTGCTTAATATTAATACCGCATCTTCTCTGTTAGCTGGTTTGCCAATAATTTCATTATCTAATACTACAATAGTATCAGCTGCGATAACGATGGTATTATTCTGTTCATAACTATCTAATGAATCCCAGACTATTTTACCTTTTTGAGTTGCAATATATACAGGTACTTCTTCAATGGAAATATTATCTGGATAATGTTCATCAGTATGTAAAACTTTGATGTCGAAGGTGATCTCAGCCCACTCCAGTAATTGTTTTCTTCTGGGTGATTGAGATGCGAGAATAACCTTTTTGTTTTGCATAAAGTCTTATTACATTTTATAAGAAGTAAAGAATAGCATACTTAAAATACCAGTCAGCATAATCCATTTTACATAGGAGCTGAGCTTATGGAAATCTTGTGTTGTAGATGCTTTCATTAGTATTTTAAATATCCAGATTAATGGTGCTACAACAAATAGAAGCGCATAAACTGCACTTAACCACCAGCCAAAACTGGTTATATATATATTGATAATTAATGTGGATGCAATGAGTACAATAAGCCAGACAGCTACAAATACTTTGGTAGAATTCTGCCCCCATACAATAGGCATTGTAGTACATCCAAACTTCCTGTCACCTGCTACGTCTTCCAGGTCTTTTATAACTTCTCTTATAAGCGAAATGATAAGGCAAATCCTCCATAGGTAACACTGAGT
>JBAXVH010000305.1:0-2160 GCA_037129215.1 Bacteroidota bacterium
CCTCGTACGAACGCTCAGGCGGCGGATCTCGATAAAATTCTTGCTGGTCTTAATGTCTCAGTCATTTCATGCGTGCCTACATTGCTGAGCATAATGGACGAAAACATCCCTTCGTTGCGCTTATTGATAGTTGGTGGAGAAAACTGCCCAACACAGCTTGCCGAGAGGTGGGCGATAGCTGGAAGAAGGCTGATGAATACCTACGGACCAACTGAGGCTACGGTAATTGCGACGGGGAGCGAGTACCAAAATGGCAAGAAATTAACCATAGGTATTCCTATACCCAACTATAGTGTTTATATTGTAAAAGAAGATGGCGAGCTGGCCAATATTGGGGAGGAAGGCGAGCTGATGATAGGCGGTATTGGACTGGCTAGAGGGTATGTTAACAAAGAAAAACTGACCGCTGAGAAATTTATTCCTAATCGTTTTAAAATAAATGCTGACGATCCTGACGTTTTATATCATTCGGGCGATTTAGCTAAGATTACAGAAGACGGTGAAATAGATATACTGGGAAGAATCGATGATCAGGTTAAAATACGTGGATTTAGGATAGAATTAAACGAAATTGAATCCTTATTTAATACGTATGAAGAAGTAAAAACCTGTGTGGTTTCGGTGGTAAATGAGCCTACTGGATTAAAATCTCTGGCGGTTTATTTATTGCCAAAAGAAAACATTAAAAATATAGATACTGAGAAGCTTTTGAAGCTTGCAAAAGAGAAATTGCCTCCGTATATGATCCCAAAATACATTGAGATTTTGGACGAAATACCGATGTTGCCAAGCGGAAAAGCCGATAAAAAGAAATTACCTGCACCAAAGAGCAGCATAAGGGTTTCGAAAGGTAATTTGAAGCCTCGCACCGAAATGGAAACGATGATTTATGAGGTTTGGAAAGATGTATTTAACATAGAAGAACTGTCTGTAACAGATCATTTTTTCAACGATTTGGGCGGACATTCGTTGATAGCTGCACAAGCAGTTTCGAAGCTAAGAAATTTCCCTGAGGCCGAAACCGTAAACTTTTCGGATATTTATGAAGCTCCAACAATTGAATTATTAGCTAAGAAACTGGATGCCGAAAAAGGTAAAAATACTTTTAAAGCTGATGCAAAAACAAGAGAAAGTTCGTTTCTTAAGTCCTCAGCAGTAAAACATAAACTCTGTGGGCTGGGACAAATACTATTTATGTATGTAATCTTTGCCGTACTTTCGATTCCTGTAGTCGCAATCTTTTATTCTTTCTACTCTGAGACTTTAAATATAAACGAAATCGAAGACATCTTTGCAGTATCGCTGGCATTGATGATAGGATACTTACCTTTATTAATGATACTGTCGATACTTGTAAAATGGACGGTAATAGGTAGATTTAAAGCTGGAAAATATCCATTATGGGGCAGTTATTATCTACGATGGTGGATTGTAAGACAAATGCAGTCGTTATTCCCTGTATTTTTATTCTCAGGAACACCATTAATGGCATTATATTTAAGATTAATGGGAGCCAAAATAGGGAAAGATTGCTTTATAGGAACCCAACACATCAAAACATTCGATCTATTTACTGCTCACGATCAGGCAAACATTGGCCACGATGCTCAATTATTAGGTTACATAGTCGAAGATGGATATTTAATATTAGGAGAAATAGAAATAGGCGAAAGATGCTACGTTGGAACACACTCCGTGTTGTCGAACAACACAAAAATGGAAGATGGAGCCATGCTTTTAGAACAATCGATGGTAACTCCAGGCACAATAATACCATCAGGAGAAACTTGGGAAGGATCACCAGCCAACGCAACCCAACCAGATGAAGACATCATCAAATTAAGAGAGAATCCATACAAATCATCAGTGCGTAGAAGAGCATTTTTTGGCGTAGTATACTTCTTTGCAATGTATATTTTCGAACTTGCACCATTAATAGCATTGCTACCAGTGTCGCTGCTAATGTATTTAATGTATTATGATTACAATCACTGGAGTATTTTGTTCGCACCAATAGCTTCCATCGCTTTTATATTAATATTATGTACAGAAATGTGGGTTCTTAAAAAGATATTATTGGGAAAAATAAAACCAGGAATCTACAGCATCTATTCAGGTTTCTATGTAAGGAAATGGATAGTAGATCAGATGATGTATATG
>JBAXVH010000306.1:0-2158 GCA_037129215.1 Bacteroidota bacterium
TATCACGTCAGATGTATGGTTTAACCATGCATAGCGAAAGACCTAAGCATCGTATGTACGAACAATGGCATCCATTGGGTATTGTAGGTATTATTTCTGCGTTTAATTTTCCGGTAGCAGTATGGAACTGGAATACGGCCCTAGCTTGGATATGTGGTAATGTATGTATTTGGAAACCTAGTGAAAAAACACCTCTTTGTTCTGTAGCAGTACAGAATATTGTGGCAAAAGTATTTGCTGAAAATAATGTGCCAGAAGGAGTAAGTTGTATAATACAAGGTGATAGAACAGTAGGAGAGTGGATGACTAATGATAAGAATGTAGCATTAATAAGTGCTACTGGTTCTACCAGAATGGGTAGAGAAATTAATAGAGTGGTATCGGAAAGATTTGGCAAAACTATTTTAGAACTTGGTGGTAATAATGCCATCATTATTTCTCAACATGCCGATCTGGATATGAGTTTAATTGGGGCTGTATTTGGAGCTGTTGGTACTGCAGGTCAACGTTGTACCACTACCCGCCGACTTATTATTCATGAATCGGTATATGATGCTTTCAAACAAAAACTGGTTAAAGCATACAGTCAGTTAAGTATTGGCGATCCTCTTGATAGTAAGAATCATGTAGGTCCATTAATTGATAAGGATGCGGTAAATAATTACTTGCGTTCTATACAACAATGTAAAGAACAAGGGGGCAACTTTATAGTAGAAGGTGGCGTACTGGAAGGTGCGGGTTATGAAAGTGGATGTTATGTAAAACCTTGTATTGCAGAAGCTACCAATGACCTGGCAATTGTACAGCACGAAACTTTTGCTCCTATTCTATATATAATGAAGTATACTACGCTTGAAGAAGCTATAGCTATGCAAAATGGAGTGCCTCAGGGATTATCTTCGGCAATCTTTACCTTAAATATGCGTGAGGCCGAACAGTTCCTTGCACATATAGGAAGCGATTGTGGTATAGCTAATGTAAATATAGGTACCAGTGGAGCAGAAATAGGTGGTGCATTTGGTGGTGAAAAAGAAACAGGCGGTGGTCGTGAAAGTGGTAGCGATGCATGGAAATCGTATATGCGCCGACAAACTAATACTATTAACTGGAGTAGTCAGTTACCATTGGCACAAGGTATTTCTTTCAATCTTGGATAATTTTATAGATAATGTATATAGTACCTGTTACAAAGACAATACATATTAAATTATTTGAATATTGAATTTATAATGATGTGAAATAATTGTCTTTTATAGGATTTGGAATTATACATAATAATAAAATATAACAAGAGTCTGGTGAGTAATCATCAGGCTCTTGTTTTATTATATATCAACAGTGAAAATGTTAACTATATATAATATATAAATAATACTCTTGTCAACCTTATAAGAACAACATAACAAAGAACTTAGTATTAAATTAATGAGTAATGAATTTTAGATATTCTAATTTAATGACTCCTTATCCCAGTTATAAGAATATTAATCTGATTTATAAAGAAATAATTGTTGATACAAAATTAATGAACTCTACAAAAGATGTTTATTGCACCAGTACAGATGATTGAAGATCTAGTACAATGGTATTTCGCCTGCGGAAAATCTCCTTACTGGGGCGGAATGCCTTGGTTCTACCACGGAAAGCCTTCGTAATAGAGCGGAAAACGTCAGTACTACCCAGTGAATAGTTGGTACTGGGGAGGAAACCATTGGTACTACTTAGTGAATGGTTGGTACTAGGGTGGAAGGCTTCCGTACTACCCAGGTAAGGACTGGTACTATAGCGGAAGCTTTCTGTACTTGTATTCAATGCATCTGTTTGTAAATAAATTGTATTAATTAGAGGATATTTTTAAATATATATTGATCATTTGAATAAAAAATATATCCAAAAGGGGATAAGTTATTGCCTTTTTTAATGATTTGCGTCGCTTGCGTTGTTTGCGATTTACCTTAAATGCAGGACATTTTTAAAACGGCCTTAAATGGGCCAGAATGGTTTTTGAACGAAATCATTCAACAAAAACAAGACTACTATTCAACAGCACAGTAAACCTCGCCCTACGCCTTCTGGACAAGGATACAAACCAAGCGTATCAGCCTTACAAGCCCGCCTGGATATAAGTATGCACTGCGCTGATGATCTTGCCTACCAC
>JBAXVH010000307.1:0-2151 GCA_037129215.1 Bacteroidota bacterium
CACAATAGATTATATGTTATTAAATTACAGTTTATTTGTTAATCATTTAATAATGTAAGACAAAATATTTATTGATTATCAATTACTTATAAAAGTTCTATTAAAAATACTTCCTTTAATGTTTGGCAGTATGATGATAGCCCTGCACCTTCGCATCCCGAAAATTTCGGAAAGGTGGGATAGCACCGAAATCTATTAAACATTTATAAAAGTATGAGTAAATTACATTTTACAACAAAACATGCAAATGCGGCTACCGTAAAGCACAATTGGCATATTGTGGATGGTACTAATCAAACCGTAGGTCGTATGTCTGCAAGAATTGCTGCTATTTTACGTGGCAAAAACAAAGCCTATTACACTCCTCACGTTGATTGTGGAGATTATGTAATCATTATCAATTGTGATAAGGTTACTTTCTCTGGAAACAAAATGGACGAGAAAATGTACCAGAATTTTTCTGGTTACCCAGGTGGTTTGAAAGAAGAAGTAGCTAAAGATCTTTTAAGAAGAAGACCTGAGGTAATTCTGGAAAGAGCTATCAAAGGAATGCTTCCTAAAAACAGATTAGGCAGACAATTAGTAAAGAAATTGTTTGTATATGCTGGTTCTGAGCATCCACATAGTGCACAACAACCAAAAGAACTTAAGTTCTAAACCCCTATCCCCTAAAGGGGGACTAGTGGTTTAAATATTTAAAACAAACATTTAAACACTTCTAAAGCTAAAAGCTAAAGAAGAAAAACAAATAATAAATGGAAAAGCAAAAAAATGCTGTTGGTCGTAGAAAAGAAGCCGTAACCCGTGTGTTTATCAGCAAGGGTGAAGGTAAAATTACGGTTAACGATAGAGATTATAAAGAATACTTCTCATTAGTTTATTTACAAAACCAGGTAGAAGCTCCGTTGAAGACTGCTGATGTTATTGGCAAGTTTGATATCGTTATTAATGCTCAAGGTGGTGGACTTAAAGGACAGGCAGAAGCTATCAAATTAGGAATTGCCCGTGTATTGATTGAAGTGAATCCTGAATTCCGTCCTGTACTTAAAGCAGCTGGTCACTTAACAAGAGACCCACGTGGCGTAGAACGTAAGAAATTCGGTCATAAGAAAGCACGTCGTAGCTATCAGTTCAGCAAACGTTAATCGTTTTATTTACATTATTCAAATAACAATTTTCAAATTATACAAATGGAAAATAATACTTCACTTCAACAACAACTATTAGATGCTGGTGTTCACTTTGGGCACTTAAAAAAGAAGTGGAATCCAAAAATGTTACCTTACATTTTTGCTGAGAAAAAAGGTATTCACATTATTGACCTTAACAAAACTGTAGAAAATCTGCAGGAGGTTGCTGCAGCTATGAAACAAATAGCAAAAAGCGGTAAAAAAATAATGTTTGTTGCTACAAAGAAACAAGCGAAAGAAATAGTTGCTGAATGTGCTAACCGTGTAGGTATGCCTTATGCTACCGAGCGTTGGTTGGGTGGTATGCTTACCAATTTCAATACAGTTCGTAAGAGCGTAAAGAAAATGCAAAGCATTGAAAAGATGCTATTGGATGGTAGCGCAGAAAGCCTTACCAAAAAAGAGCGTTTAACTTTAACTCGTGATAAGGATAAAATGCAGAAAGTATTGGGCGGTATCGCTCAGTTAGGTCGTTTACCATCTGCAATATTCTTAGTTGATATCAGTGTAGAACATATTGCATTAGCTGAAGCTAAAAGATTAGGTATTACTACCTTTGGTTTAGTGGATACTAATAGCGATCCTAATAAAGTAGATTTCTTTATTCCTGGTAATGATGATGCTACTAAATCTATTGCTATCATTACAAGTTATATCACTGCAGCTATTGCTGAAGGTTTGGCTGAACGTCAGGCTGCAAGCAAAGATGATGATGATCATAATGATGATGGTAATGAGAACGAAGCTAAAGCACGCAGACTGGAAGCTGAGGCGCAAGCTGAAGGCGGAAGAGGTCGTGGTCGTGGAAGAGTTGGTGCTGATGCTCCAGGTGGTCCGGGAGGCCCTACTAAACGTAGAGTGGCTAATACCCGCCGACCAGGTGCTGGCTCAGGACCAGGTGGTGGCAAACGTTAATCACTTTTGATAATATAATAATTACCAATGGCTTCTAAGGAAGCCA
>JBAXVH010000308.1:0-2149 GCA_037129215.1 Bacteroidota bacterium
ATATAATGGAGGAAGTTAAATTTAATAAATTAAAAGACTATTATAATGGCAGATAATCAAATAGAAATAAACAAGCGTATACTTTTAGGTCTTGAAAAAGCATATGAAAAAATGATACAATTAAAAAAACAAAAACAAACCGAATTAGTAATACTTCAAGACAATAAAGTAGTTAGGATTAAACCAAACTAAATGCACGAGCGCCCAACAAGCAGTTTGAGCGGCAGTGGCTGAATAGGGTTTAGTTTAAAGGTGTTTCTTAATAGGGAGCGATGTATTTGTATTGCGTTAGTTGCAGTGGGGAATATCCTTTCCTACCACCCTTGAACATGCAAATAATTTGATGGTGATTTTAGTGGTAGGAAAGATAGGAGAGGCTGCAACGGCCGCTTGCGGAACGCCCAAAATCAAGTAAAAAGTAAAAAGGAAAAAGTAAAAAGAATACATGAACAGCCAATTTATAATTAATAATTAAGAATTAATAATTATGAATTAAACAAAATACAAAAACTTCTATTGAGATGGTTGCTGACTTTCAATAATTGATGTTTTGTGAATACTCTGTTTAATTACATTTGTTGCCTATAAATTAGCTTTATGAGAAAATATTTTGGAATTCTTATTGCAGCAGCATCATTTGGCGCTTGTACTACCGTTAAGAACGATACGGTTCAGGTGCAGGCACAAACTTACCTGGATGGTTATAATAAAGAATATCAGCGTTTAAGTACATCCGACAATCTGGCGCAGTGGAAACTGAATACTTATATTGTAAAAGGCGATACTGTTTCGGCTCATCAGGCCGATGAAACAGGTAAGGCAATTGCTGTGTATACAGGTAGTAAGGAGAATATTGATATTGCTAAAAAGTATCTTGCATTAAAGGGATCGCTTACTCCATTGCAATATCGTCAGTTTCAGACTATTCTTTTCAATGCCGGCAATAACCCCGCTACTGCAGGAAATGTAGTGGAGAGAAGGATAAAAGCAGGCAACATACAAACCGGTTTATTGTATGGCTATAAATATACTATAGATGGAAAGCCTGTTACCACGGGCTATATAGATTCTTTACTGGAGAATTCTACCGATATCAACCTACGCCTGAAAGCCTGGGAAGCGAGTAAAGAAGTGGGCAAGACTTTAAAGTCGGGTTTAGATTCGCTTCAACAGCTTCGTAATGCAAGTGTAAAGCCGTTAAACTATACCGATTTCTTTGATTATAATTCACACGATTGTGATATGACCGGGGATGAAATGATAAAGCTTACCCGTCAGTTTATTACGGAAGTATGGCCTTTGTATAGAGAACTGCATACCTGGACCCGTTACGAGCTGGCAGCTAAATACAAACAACCTGTACCGGAGTATATTCCTGCACATTGGTTGCCAAACAGATGGGGACAAGACTGGAGTCAGCTGGTAGATGTGAAAGCATTGAACATTGATTCTATCTTAAAAGTTCGTGGGGTAGATTGGATGGCACATCAGGGAGAAAAGTTTTATACCAGTCTTGGTTTTGATACATTACCTGCTTCGTTCTGGACCAAAAGTAGTCTGTACCCAGTGCCTGCAACAGCACCGTATTCGAAGAATAATCATGCATCGGCATGGCATATTGATTTAGATAAAGATGTAAGATCTCTGCAAAGTATTACTACCAATACGGAGTACTGGGGAACTGTGTTGCACGAGTATGGTCATATATATTACTACCTTACTTATTCCACTCCTGCAGTGCCGGTTATTTTGCGCAATGGTGCCAACAGAGGTTATCACGAAGCATTTGGCACTATGATGTCGCTAGCATCTATGCAGAAACCTTTTCTGGAAGGATTAGGTTTAATTAAACCAGGATTGCAAACAAATGATACGCTTAAACTGCTGAAGGAAGCATTGGATTATGTAATTAAAATTCCGTGGGGTAGTGGTGTAATGACGGAGTTTGAATATAGCCTGTATGCTAAGAACCTACCTGCTAAAGAATATAATAAAAGATGGTGGGAGCTGGCCAAAAAGTATCAGGGAATTGTACCGGCAACCGAAAGAGGAGAGGAGTATTGTGATGCTGCTACCAAGACCCATATTAATACCGATCCTGCATACTATTATAACTATATGATAGCGCAGGTATTGTTGTTTCAGTTTC
>JBAXVH010000309.1:0-2146 GCA_037129215.1 Bacteroidota bacterium
CTATTGGTATCAACACCATGATATTGTTAGCAAGCTTCTCCTATTTTACAGGCAATGAATCTTATGGAGGTATCATCAGAAACGCTTTCCGACTTACACAGTTATCCTTGTTTATTTTCTGGACAGGTTTGATAGTAGCTGGAGTTATAAAAGGATATTTACTAGTAGAGAAACATACTGTATTCAATGAAGCTTTTGAAGCAACAATTCCTTATATAAAAGTAGTTTGCTATGCAGGTATATTACTTACTGTAAGTCTTGTTATTATAATAAAACATCTTTTCAAGAAAGTGAATTACACCAACAATATCATTTAGTTATCCCCTATTAAAAAATAATGCAAATTATTCCAACAAAAAACCAAAAGGAATAGTATTTTCGGGCAAATATCAAATTCAATGTTTGGAGTTACAATTCTCGGCAACAATTCTGCAATACCATCACATGATCGTCATCCTACTGCTCAGGTAGTAACTATTGAAGATCAGATATTATTATTGGATTGCGGAGAAGGTACTCAGATGCAGTTTAATAAATATAAGGTTAGACGAAGCAAGATAACATACATTTTCATCTCTCATCTTCATGGCGATCATTACTTTGGATTGATCGGTCTTATTACTTCAATGGCTCTATTAAACAGGGTGGATGACTTGCATATTTATGGTCCAAAGAACTTACAACAAATAATAGAAATTCAACTGGAGGCAGCTGGCGTTATCCTACCTTTCAAACTGTCCATCCATGCTATTACAGAAACTAAAATGATTGTGGACGAAAAGAAGTTTACGGTGCATTGTTTCCCTGCTTTACATAAAATAGAATGCTGGGGATTCTTAATAAAAGAGAAGAAAAATCCAAGGAAAATTGATTTAGAAAAAACGGTAGCGGCAGAGATTCCTAAAAGTTATTACGAAGAATTAAAGAAAGGACATGATTACATTACTAAAGATGGTACTACTATCTTAAATGAATCGGTAACTATACCTAATGTAACTCCTAAAAGCTATGCTTTTTGTGCAGATACCCGATACGACGAAAGCATCATAGAGCATATAAAAGATGTAACCTTATTATACCACGAAACTACTTATCTGAAAGATCAGCCAGAAAAGGCTTTCGAAAGATTTCATTCTACTACCGAACAAGCTGCTACTATTGCTTTAAAAGCGAATGCGGGCAACTTAATTATTGGTCATTTCAGTAGCCGCTACGATACACTAACCAGCTTTTTAAATGAGGCTAAAGTTATCTTCCCCAATACTAAACTGGCAAAAGAGGGAACTACATTTACTATATAATTTTGAAAGGTTTCTGCAATTAAAATCTGTTCTAATAGGTCCCCATTAAAAGCATAATTCAACAACGATAGTTTTATTATTACTGTTGTACAATATCAACTAAAATTATGCAATAGATAAAGTTCATTCAAATCTAAGTACCAAATTTACCTCCGTACAATTCTATTTAAATAAAACGTTGTATAAGCGAAAGCTCCTCTTCTTATCCCTAGGTTATTTATATCCCCTTTATTAATTTGATTTGTATTCTCCTGTCTCCTAACTACTACCTCCTGTCTCCCTCTGTATTTGTATTCCTTTTTACTTCTGTGCTTCCTTGCCTTTGTGCTTTGTAAAACATCCCAAAAACAAAAGAGGTTGTCTCTTTGCAGAAACAACCTCTTTAATATTATACTATTGAGATCTATTATTCATCATCATCAAAAGTCATTGCTTCCTTGGTAGTTAGCAATAATTCGTACTCTTCCTTGCTTCCTACAATCAGATTTTCGAATTCGCGAAGACCAGTACCTGCAGGTATTGCATGACCAGTAATAACGTTTTCTTTCAATCCAAGCATCTTGTCTTCTTTACCATTGATGGCAGCCTGACTTAATACCTTAGTAGTTTCCTGGAACGATGCAGCTGAAATCCAGCTTTGAACACCCAGAGAAGCCTTTGTGATACCCAACAATACTGGTTTAGCAGTAGCTGGTTGTGCATCTCTAACTTCTACCAGTTGAAGATCGGCACGACGTAAGATAGAATTCTCTTCTCTTAATTCTCTGATAGTCAGTATCTGTCCTGGTTTCATCTTAGCGCTTCCACCTGGATTAGTAACTACTTTCTTATCATAGATTCTGTCA
>JBAXVH010000031.1:0-9544 GCA_037129215.1 Bacteroidota bacterium
ATCCTTTGCGCTCGCTCAATTTTTAATCCGGTTTCGGCTTTTCGGCCAAATCTTGCCTGTATACTCGTCAGACGATTGGCGCTCATCGTCAGACGAGTATACTCCCCTGTCCGCAATCGTATAAATTAATCAGCCGTCAAAACTAAATATTCATACAACGTCAATAAATTAAGAGCCCTCGTCAATTTAACGTCCAGCAACGTCTAATTTACGTCCGCAATTGCATAAATTAACAAGACATCGTCAAATTAACAACAAACGTCGTTCATTTAACAACAAACATCGTCTAATTAACAACAAACGTTGTCCATTTAACGTCCCACATAATATATTTATACTAAAACACGCTTTAATCGTACTTAATTAACTGCTCAGTTAAAAACTTCATATTAACTTAACCTACCCGTAACATTCAGTTCACATACAATCCGTCCTTTTGCTAAACCTTCAGATATGGAGAAACGTAAAATAGAGATTGCAGTACTGAGTGATATACACCTTGGAACCTATGGATGTCACGCAAAAGAACTGGTGCAATACCTAAAATCCATCGACCCCAAAATTCTCATTCTCAATGGCGATATAATTGATATCTGGCAGTTTAATAAAAGATACTTCCCAGTGCACCACATGGAGGTAATTAAAGAGATTATGAAATTCCTTTCTCGTGGTACAAGGGTGATTTATATTACCGGAAACCACGATGAAGCACTTAGAAGATACAGCGATTTATTTCTGGGAAACCTTCAATTAACCGATAAGGTAGTGATGGAAATAAATGGCGAGATGACCTGGATTTTCCATGGCGATGTGTTTGATGCTACTACCAAAGGCGGTGCTAAAATACTGGCTAAACTGGGTGGTCATGGCTACGATTTACTGATATACATAAATAGCTTTATCAACTGGACATTGAAGCTGTTGGGTAAAGAGAAAATGAGCTTTAGCAAGAAGGTTAAAAACAGTGTGAAGAAAGCAGTATCCTGGATTGGAGACTTTGAACAAACTGCTGCCGAACTGGCCATAGCAAAGAATTATAAGTATGTGATTTGTGGCCATATTCATCAGCCACAACACAGAACTATTACTACCGAAAACGGATCGGTTACGTATTTAAATAGTGGCGACTGGATAGAGAATCTTACCTCGCTGGAATACTACGATGGTGGATGGAATATTTATCAATACGACGAGAAAGAATTTACGCAGAAGGGGGCTACCATTATTGATTTACAAAAGCGTTTACCTACCTTAAATGTACAGACAGATGAGGTGGCTTATTTTATTAATTCACTGGCAAATTAATCTATTATGAAAATTCTTTATGCAGTACAGGCAACCGGTAATGGTCATATCAGCAGGGCAATACAGCTAATGCCTTATCTGGAACAATATGGAACGGTTGATATTTTTCTGAGTGGAAATAATTGTCATCTGGATGCTGCTTTGCCGGTGAAATACCGTAGCAAAGGATTGAGTTTATTCTACGGTAATAAAGGTGGACTGGATTACTTGAAAATGTGGAAAGAGCTGAGCATAAAAAGAATATGGAAAGAAGCAAATGAGCTGCCCGTAGATAAATATGATCTGGTAATAAATGATTTTGAAAGTATTACTTCGCTGGCTTGCAAACTGAAGAAAAAGGAGAGCATACAATTTGGTCATCAGGCAAGTTTTCAGAGTGCTCTTACACCAAGACCAAAGAAGAAAGATTTGTTTGGCGAGATTATTCTGAAGAACTATGCGCCTGCAACTTCTTATTTTGGTTTACACTTTAGTGCATACGATAAGAACATTTATAATCCTATAATAAAATCGGAAATAGTGGATTGTACACCTGCCGATAAGGGGCATATCAGCGTATACCTTTCGCACTATTCTATAGCCGTAATGCAGGCACATTTTTTAAAGGTAAAGGGCATTCGTTTCGAAGTGTTTTCTAAAGAAGTTAAAGCACCTTATACCCTGCAAAATATTTCGTTCTTCCCTATCTCTAATGATGGATTTACTAATAGCGTTATAGATAGTTATGGGGTAATAACCGGAGCAGGATTTGAAACACCTGCTGAAGCTATGTACCTTGGTAAAAAGCTTTTATGCTTACCTATTAAAGGTCAGTACGAGCAGGCTTGCAATGCTGCAGCACTGGAGCAATTAGGGGTAACCATAGTACCATCGATAGCGGCTGACTTTTCTGCTACTATAGAAAGCTGGTTAAATAAATTTTCCATTCCTTCTTTATATTTGCAACACAATACGTATGAACTAGTACAGCAAGTAATAGAACAAGGCAGAAACATGACACATAATGCTGCAAATTCTACAATTGATAATAACTTCTGGATGCCAGGAAATATGGATTATTCTCCTGAAATAAAATAAAAATATGAATTGTATTACTGATAGTGAAAGGAATGTGGTAGCCTATCTACACAATATGATGATTATTGATTTGCAACAGGAAAAAGTTTTAGGATTGGTATTGGGTAACTGTGTTTTTGGATTAAAAAAAGAACCAATAGGAAAATTATTCAACAATGTTTTCCGACATTTAAATGGTGAAATAATAGCCCTTCTGGATGAAGAAAAATTGAATAGTCATCCCACAAAGCCAATTGAAAAAACATTCATTATTGCTGCTTGGCGTATCTTAAATAATGTACAGAACCACACCTGCATTTGGATTGAGGAAAATAAAAAGTGGAATAAAGATGGATTATTGTTTTTTTTGCAGCAGGAAAAATAATCATTCTTGAATACAACAACAATTAGCGCAAAAGATTTTGGAGATAATTTTAAATGGGGAGTAGCTATGTCTGCTGCCCAAAATGAGGGTGCCTACCTTGAAGATGGCAGGGGCTTATCTATCTGGGATGTGTTTGCCCGTAAATCGGGGAAGATTAAAGGCGGTACTAAACCTACAGAATGTTGCGACTTTTATTATCGTTATAAAGATGATTTATTGATGGCTAAAGCCCTTGGTTTTACCACGTTTAGATTCTCCATTTCCTGGAGCCGTATACTACCCGATGGGGTAGGTAAGGTAAACAAATCGGGCATTGCATTTTACAATAAACTAATAGATGAGTGTTTGATAAACGGTCTGGAACCAATGATAACAATTTATCATTGGGACCTTCCGTATGAGCTGGAAAAGAAGGGTGGCTGGACAAGCCATTTAATGCGCAAATGGTTTGAGCGTTTCACTACTATTTGTGTGAATGCTTTTGGCGATAGAGTGCAGCACTGGATAGTGATGAATGAGCCAAGCGGATTTACTACACTTGGCTATATGGTAGGGCAACATGCACCGGGTAAAATAGGTTTCGATGGCTATATGTCGGCCATTCATAATGCCGCTTTATGTACAGCAGATGGTGGCAGAATTATCCGCAGCCATTCTTCGAAAGCAATAATTGGAACTGCCTTTTCGTGTAGTGAAGTAATACCCTATAAAGAAGAATTATTACACATAAAAGCAGCTGCCAAAGCAGATGTTATTCTGAATAGAATGTTTATTGAGCCTGCACTTGGACTGGGCTACCCGGAAGACTCAGATTTTCCTTTTCTGGAGAAACTATACTTTCATTCCAAGGCCTGGAAATATACCAGACAAATGCAATTTGATTTTGATTTTATAGGCATTCAAAACTACTTTTCTCTTACTGTAAAGCACAATAGTATTATTCCTTATATCAATGCATCGGAAGTAAAAGCATCTACCCGTAATGTACCTCATACCGATCTTGGATGGGAGATAAATCCGGATAGTTTTTATAGAATGATAAAGCGCTTCTGGGATTATGGTAATGTAAATAGTATAATAGTAACGGAAGGGGGAGCCTGCTTTAAAGACCATCTGAAAAATGGAGTAGTGAACGATGAAAAACGGATAGCTTACTATCAGCAATATCTTGCTGCAGCCTTAAAAGCAAAGAATGAAGGAGTGAACTTAAATGGCTATCTGGCCTGGACACTTACCGATAATTTTGAATGGGCTTTTGGTTATAATGCCCGCTTTGGATTGATACATGTAGACTTTGAAACGCAACTAAGAACCATTAAAAATTCGGGTTACTGGTTCAGGAATTTCCTGAAGAAATAGTATTGATAAGTTTCTCTATCATAGTTGAATTATAATAAAAACTGCCTTCCATTTTCAACTCATACCGTTTTTTCTACAACTCATACTTTTTTGTTTTCTCAAGAAGATTCACATGTCTTTCTTTGGATCCAAATTAGAATATATGAAAAGAATAATTATACTATTACTACTACAAAGTATAACAGCAATCAGTATAGCACAAACATCTGGATTTACCCAAACCATTAGGGGAAGGGTAATTGATGAACAATCGGGTAATATCTTACCGGGCGTTACGGTAAGTACCTATGGGTTAAGTAATAACATTGTTTCCATAGCAGATTCTCTGGGCTATTTTATATTGAAACAAGTACCTATCGGCCGGGAATCGGTAAGGGCCAGTATGACGGGTTATGAGGAATCTGTATTACAGAATATAGAGGTAACTTCTTCTAAAGAAGTGGTGCTTGAAATTAAGTTGAAAGAAAAAGTAAAGCGGCTCAATGATGTAGTACTGGTAAGTAATAGCAAAAAGAATAAGGCTATCAATGAGATGGCGTTGGTAAGTGCCCGACAATTAAGTATTGATGAAGCGGTAAGATATTCGGGCACCAGAAATGACCCCAGCAGAATGGCACAGAATTTTGCCGGAGTAAGTGGTACAAACGATGCCCGGAACGACATTGTTATCAGGGGTAATTCGCCCAGCGGTGTGTTGTGGAGAATGGATGGAATTGACATTCCTAACCCTAACCATTTTAATACTTTAGGGTCTACCGGTGGTCCTGTAACAATGCTGAATACCAACACTTTAAAAAACTCTGATTTTATGACGAGTGCTTTTCCTGCACAGTATGGTAATGCGCTTGCTGGGGTGTTTGATTTAAGAATGAGAAATGGTAACAGCGACAAAAATGAATACCTTGGAGAAATGGGTTTTAATGGTTTTGAATTCGCAGCCGAAGGGGCATTGAACAAGAAGAATAAATCATCTTTTCTGGTAGATTATCGCTATTCTATGGTGGCTACTATACAAGCGCTGGGATTGAGTGTGGGCACAGGTTCTTCCACGCCTTATTATCAGGATCTGAACTTTAAATTTCATATCAATACTAAGAAAGCAGGCACCTTTGATCTATTTGGTTTAGGTGGTGAAAGTCATATTGATATGCCACCCGATACAACTAATAATTTGTATACACAGGGTGATGGAATTGTACGACATGCTAACGATAAATCTTTAACGGGTGTAATTGGTATGAGCAATACCTGTTTCTACAACAGCAATACATCGGGTAAGATAGTTGCTGCTATTTCGAGCGCTAAAGCACAATATTATTCTAATAGAATTATTACTGGCAAGCCAGAAAAAAAGGATTATGATTATGATAATCTTCAGAACAAGATATCGCTTGGATATACTTTCAATAAAAAGTTTACCGCAAAAAATCAGATAACTACAGGGATATTGGGTGATATGTATTTATTAAATCTGCAGGAGCGTTATATATACAAAGGAGACTCTGTAATAAGCACGGCTATTAATATAAACAGCAACAGTACTTTGGTAAAAGGGTTTGTAAATTTCAGTCACCGTTTTACAAACCAGTTGTCTTCTAATCTTGGTGTTTATTCTCAATGGTATAGTTTGAATAATGCAATGAGTGTAGAGCCAAGATGGAATTTAAAGTATCAGCTACAACCTAATCAATCATTATCTTTTGGTGCAGGATTGCACAGTCAGATGCAACCGCTGGAAATATATTTTTATCAGACTCCAAACGCTTTGGGACAAATGGAGCTGACAAATAAGAATCTTGATTTTGTAAAGAGTGTACACCTTGTAGCGGGGTATGATATTAGTATTAATAGCCATCTAAGATTTAAGACAGAAGTATATGAACAGTTTATTAATAATGCTGCGGTAGAAACAATGCCTACATCGTTTAGTATGCTGAATGCAGGAGCTAATTTTGGTTTCCCGGAAAAAGGAAATTTATTGAATAATGGTAAAGGACATAACTACGGAATAGAGCTTACACTGGAGAAGTTTTTACACCAGGGTTTCTATTATCTGATAACAGGATCGGCATTTCAATCGGAATATAAAGGCAGCGATAACGTATGGCGTAGTACAGCGTTTAATAGTAACTATGTGCTGAATGTACTGGGTGGTAAAGAGTTTAAAATAAATCAGCAATCTTCCTTTAGTATCGATACAAAATTTGCAGTTGCCGGCGGACAGCGTTATACTCCATTTAATATAGATTCATCCAAAGCAGTTGGCTATATAGTGTATAAAGATGATCAGGCATACTCTTTACAAAACAATACTTATTTTCGTTGGGATCTGAAATTCTCTTATACACAAAACAGAAAGAAATCAACACAGAAATGGTATATAGATTTTCAGAATGTTACGAATCAGAATAATATTTTTTCCAGACAATTAAATCCAGCTTCTGGTAAGGTAACGGTAGTAAATCAGATTGGATTTTTTCCAAACGTAAATTATCAGATTACGTTTTAGTAAATAAATAATGGTGCAGGCATAACATACTTTAACTATATTAACAATGGTAAACAAAAGAATTGGTTTTAATGATACGTGGGTATTACTGATAGGGATACCATTCTCGGCATTTATTATACCAATTGTTTTTAATGGAGTGCGGTTTACCAGAGAGCCATTATATACCCCTCGGATATTTTTTATTGCACTGTTTTATACGGTAGTTATATGGGTTGGTAACCGATATATAATGATATGGGCGAGAAAGAAATATCCACTTTTTGATGATGTAAAAAGAAGGATTATTAGGCAGTCTATTGTCATGTTTTTATTTACCATAATTGCATGTAATCTATTGGGTTTTGCAGAGTTTCAAATAATAGAAGTGTGGCTACAATACCCTTGTACTAATACATCCCCAATAGATAAATTAATTGAAGGTAATAATGCTGCATTGTTCTGTAGTTTAACAGTTTCTGCCATATACGAATCAAAGTATTTTATGCATGAACTGAAAAGTTCGGTAGAGGAAAAAGAGTTACTAAAAAGGGAAGCATTACAATCGCAGTTGAATGCATTAAAAACACAGATAAATCCACACTTTCTATTTAATAACCTGAATACGTTAAGTTCTATTATTCCGGACAACCCACAGCAGGCAGTAGATTTTGTACAACAGTTATCAAAAGTGTATCGCCATATACTGGCAGTGAAAGATGAAGAGCATATACTATTAGAAAATGAGTTGGAAGTACTGGAGTCCTATTCCTTTTTACTGAAGACCAGATTTGAAGATAATATTAATATCAACATTAATGTACCATCAGAATATTATTCTTTTCAAATACCACCCTTGTGCTTACAACTATTGATGGAGAACGCTATTAAACACAATATCATTTCTACAGATAAGCCATTATACATTGAAATATATGTTGTAAATAATGAGCTGGTTTTTAAAAATAATCTTCAAAAGAAAATACAAGCTGTTGATTCAACCGGTATAGGATTGAATAATATAAAAAACAGGATGAAGCTACTGACCGATAAACCTGTTGAGATAAAGCAGACAGACATTTATTTTGCAGTTACTATTCCACTATTAAGTATTTAACTAATGAAAGTAATTATCATTGAAGATGAAATATCGTCTGCAAAAAGACTTGCAAAGCTGATAACGAGTGTGGATGAAAGCATAGAGATTCTTGCAAGGTTAGATAGCATAGAATCGACGGTAAAATATTTGCAGACAGAACCCTTGATTGACTTGATATTTATGGATATTCAATTAGCAGATGGCTTATGTTTTACCATATTTGAACAAGTAAATATTACTACTCCGGTTATATTCACTACCGCTTTTGATAAATATACTTTGAAAGCATTTAAAGTAAACAGTGTAGACTATTTATTGAAACCAATAGACGAAGAAGAGTTATCTGTTGCAATAGAAAAATATAATCAAATTCATAAGAAGGATAGCGGTAATGAATATGAAAAGATTGCCGGTCTTTTAAATGATCTGGGTGTTTCAAAATACAAAGACCGTTTTATTATCAAAAGAGGAAAACAGATAAGCTTTATTAAAACAGAAGACATTGCTTGTTTATATGCCAGTGGCAAATTGTGTTATATAGTAGATAATAATAACCAGAAATTTTTAGCAGAAGACAACCTTAGTAATCTTGCAATAAAGTTGAATCCCAAAACCTTTTATCGTATTAATCGTACAATGATTCTCAATATTGCTGCTATTAAAAATACGGTTATCTGGTTGGGGGGAAGATTGAAAATAGAACTGCATATTCCTACCAGTGAAGATACAATTGTTAGCCGCGAAAGGGTCGGTGGATTTAAGGAATGGCTGGATGGTGAATAATATTATTACTCTTACTTTATTTCCTTATAAATAGCCTCCAGTATTTCTCCTCTTATATTCAGTTTATTTAATGCTGTATTTTTCCTGTCGGGATAAGTACGGTTGCTCAGAAAAACATACACTAACTGATGTTCCGGATCAGCCCATACACAAGTGCCTGTAAAGCCCGTATGTCCAAATGCTGAACTGGCGGCAGAAGCAGCAGGATAATATTCTGTCCCTTCAGTATGATGCAATTCTGGTTTATCAAAACCTAATCCTCTTCTACTTCTTTTACTATGATAACCAGTAAAGTAACCTACAGTAGTTGGTTCTATATATTGCCTTCCATTCCATACTCCATTATTTAGCAGCATCTGAAAAAGTATCGCTAAATTATCTGCAGAAGAAAATAAGCCCGCATGCCCGGCAGCACCACCCATCATTGCTGCTCCTTCATCGTTTACATTACCTTGTAAAACCTGCTTTCTAAACCAGTTATCATTTTCGGAAGGAACAATATTTTCAGCATAAAATTTATCCAGTGGATGATAGCCTATATTGTTCAGTTGCATAGGCAAATAAAACTGCTGCAACATATATTCTTCCAATGATTGATGTGTAATACTTTCTACTACTTTTCCTAATAGTATAAAGTCGTTATCGCTATATACATATTTACCTTTATTAACTAAAGGACTACTCATTATTCTTTGCAGCATGGTATCGTTCCAGTCTGTTCTAAGGTATAGCTGTTCGGCAACATGAATACTAAATTCCTTGCTGTATTCTTTTCTGAAATAGGTAGGATTTACTTTACCTTTTATAGTATCCGTTATCTCTTTATAAAAAGGAATAAAAGACACCAGACCAGCCTGATGTATCATTAAATTTCGAATCGTTAATCCACCTTTATCTGTATTGCGGGAAGCAGGTAAATACACTGCAAGAGAATCATCCATTTTAATCTTCTTCTCGTCGTACAACTTCATGATAGCAAGTGTTGTAGCGGCAACCTTGGTGATGGATGCTACATCGTATAACTGATTATTGCTAACAGGAATCTGTTGTTCATAATCGGTATAGCCAT
>JBAXVH010000310.1:0-2131 GCA_037129215.1 Bacteroidota bacterium
TATCTTACTCTTAGATATAATGTTAGGTGAAGAAAATGTTTTTGATATTATTGATGAATTTAAGTTGGTTGTATCTATTAGGTGGAGGTGTACTTATATACATTGGATATAAAACCTATCGTTATTTCAAGCCCAATGACACTAATAAATATTAATGTTATGAATTTTAATGCTGTAAGATGCCTAGATAAATTGAAGAGTTTGTTAGATTAGTAAAAGCTCACTCTATAACATCTTTCAAGTTTAGTAGCTTATATGGTTTACAGGATATTGTTCTAGTTTTTTATTACAGTTACTAATTTCACTTGATTCGATTGAATCACTTGTATATAATAAACTCCGTTAATCAAGCTGCTTATATCCATCATTACTACTTCTTTCTTGCTTGAAACAGTTACCTCTTTGATTTTTACAAGTATGCCTTTGCTATCTACAATTTTAATAATTACAGAACCAATATTAAAATTCTCAAGAGCAATATTTACATTACCCGATGTTGGGTTAGGAAATGCAAGAACAGTTGCAGGAATACTTTCAGAAATTGATATTGCATCCATTGTTAGTATGCCAATACTTGTAATGATGTTATTAGAAGATTTAGTAACAGTTAAAGTTGCTGCATTAGAAACTATTGGCGGATCACACTGACCTGTTGCTATGCATCGATACTTATAATTGGTCATACCAATTGTAACACCTGTTATATATATAGTGCTTGAATTTGCGCCAGAGTATAATCCTGCATTAGTAATATTTGTCCACGTAACACCACCATTTACACTCACTTGCCATTGATAACTAGTAACTAAACCAGTTGCAATAACACTAAAGCTTGCTGTTTGTGCAATTGTTTTTGAGGTGTTGGAAGGTTGTTGTGTAATGGTTGGTTTAGGATTTACAGTAACAGTTGCCGTTGTACTAAAACTACAACCTGCTAAAGAAATTGCCTTGAATGTAAACACAGTGTTCTGTGGAATAGTTGTAGTGTTATTTAAAATTCCACTAATTGGTAACGTAGTTCCACTAGCTGCAATACCAGTTAAAGTTGTTGTATTAGTTCTGCTCCAATTATATGTAGTTCCTAATGAATTTTTTGTATCTGGAATACCAATTGTTTCAATACTTGCACCTGTACAAATCGTTTGATTAATTAATGCAGGATTAATAGCAGGTATAGCATTTATATTTACGATTACTGTATTTGACATTGGAATACTACAGCCTGTTGCGCTTGTTGCAATAACAGAATATAAACCGGCAGACAATTGATTGCCAAAACTGATTGCTTTTGTAGTACCAGAAATTGGTGCTCCAATATTAATTCCTTCTAATTGAAGTTGATAATTAATACCTGTTTGAGAATTGCTTAATCCTACTGCAACACCTGATCCTCCTACACAAAACGAACCGCCACCTGTTACATTAAATAGTGTAGGTGATAAATTAACAGATGCTGTTACTGCCAATCTAGTACTAGCAGAACAAGTACTGTCTTGCACATAATAGGTTTTACTTGCCGATAAAATTGGGGTTGTAAACGAGGCTCCCGATCCTAAATAATACCCCCCTGTAGCAGCACTATACCAACTTAAAGTTCCAATACCAACTGCTTTTAAAATAGCTGTATTTCCTGCGCATATTATTGCGCCAGTTGCTATTGGCACTTGAGGCGTCATACATCCTAAAGTAATTTCTTTAAGCGTTACTCCAGCTATGTTTGAAGTGCTTACTATATTATTTAAAGCATCATCAATACTATTTGAGTAACTCTGCCAAGTTGTTCCATTATTAATAAAAAGTTTTAGATTCGGCTCTGCAATATTTTTTAGCTCAATGCCATCGTTGTACTGCATTTGAATAGCACCTGTAAATGCAGGCGTATTTGCACTGAAATTATATACCCTTGAAATATAATTATTGGTTAACGTTTTACTTACTGTGGTATTAACATTAAGATTTATTCCAGTTAATGAAATTTTTGTTGTGGGAGTTAGTGTGATATTCTCTGCATTAAAAATAGTACCTGCTTCAATATTCATTTGTGTGCCTGGAGCAACAGAAAATATTTGTGCTTGAATTCTTTCACTATAAAAGAAAGCGGTAATAAATAATATGTAGAGAAATATTTTTT
>JBAXVH010000311.1:0-2115 GCA_037129215.1 Bacteroidota bacterium
ATCAGATGTTTTGATAAGGGTAATAAAATTACTTGCTATAAATACGCTTTTGATAGAAGGAAAGCAGAAAAGTTCTTTAGCTAATGGGGATGGTCCTGCCTGACTTTCGTCTTGAAAATCAATGCTTTTTCCTGGATACAACAATTTGTTTGCAACAAATTTCATTGTTTCCGGATTGGGAGTCATTTCGGTATAAATGCTGATTACCGGATTGCCTGTCTTGATCATAACTTTTATATTAAATCCTTTAAAAGAAAAGCAAATGTAACGACTGTAATGGGTAAACGGGTAATGGAAGGTTAAAATGACTTTTATGTGAAGTTAAAATTCCTTATATCGGAATTTACAAAGCTGTACTTTTACGGTTGTTTATGGCAATTATGAATACGGAAAAAGAGAAACTTAGAATAGATAAATACCTGTGGTCGATACGTGTTTTTAAAAGCAGAAGTATTGCATCGGAGGCTTGTGAAAAAGGAAGAGTTAAACTAAATGGATTAGCAGTAAAAGCCTCTAAGGGGGTAAATGTTGGTGAACAATATGAAGTTAGAACCGAGGCTAAAAACTGGGTTTTAAAAGTAACAGCGCTACTTCATACCCGGGTTCAGTATAGCGAAGCGGTTAAATTCTACGAAGATCTTACTCCTCCTGAAGACAAAGACCTGATGCCTTATCAATCAGAATCTTTTTATACCGGAAAAAGATTAAGTAAGGTAGGAAGACCCACCAAAAAAGAAAGAAGAAATATTGAAGGCTTTATGGAAGATGGTGAAGCTACTCCAGACCTTCCTTAAAATAAAACAGGATTGTGCTTTAGTAGTTTTTACTGCTGCACAATCCTGTTTGTATAAAGTTGCTTACTGACTAATCTGAACAATCTGTGATTGAACAGCATTACCTTCCTGGTTTATCAGTTGCAAAAGATAAGAGCCTGTAGGAATGTGTTTATTAATGTTTACAGAGGATGTTTGATTAATACTGATATAAACATCTTTACGAAGAATTTCTTTACCCATCATATCACTTATTCTTGCTGTATATTTTCCATCATTTAATAAACTATTTTGTATATACAACAAATCCTTTATTGGATTAGGATATACTACAACAGAACCAATACCAATAACATTCAAAGCAATTACATTACTATAACTGAAAGAACCATTATTGTTCATTATTTTTAAACGATAATACCAGATACCATTTCTTTCAGGACGATCGCTATATCCATAAATTTTATTGTCAGGCTGTTCATTTGCAGCAACAAAACCAATAGGATTAAACAGTTCACCATTGGCGCTGCTTTCTATTGAATAACCTTTCAGATTTGTTTCTTCTGCTACCGTCCAGTTCAATTTTACTTTTTTATCGGTTAATTCTCCAGAGAAATTAATCAACTTAACAGGTAAAGGATTGCTTACCCATGCAGGTATAGTACCATCGTACCAGCCATCGCCACAATGCGTTAGATTAGCAGTTTGAGGGGATGAGTTATTGTTGAAAATAAGACTCGTACAGGTGTCGCCGGTTATCGTATACTTATACCATCCATTAGCTTCGCTGGTCATAGCAACTCCCGGCCAAGCATCTGTTGCAGTAGCTGGAACCGATGCCCAGTAATATAAGTACGGAGGCTTGTTAGTCCAGGTTGCTGCAGGTTTTAAATGTAAGGTCATACTGTTTACAGCATTGGCTGTTACTACAATAGTTTGTTTTACTGTATCCCTGTTATTATTCTGATCCTGTACAATTACGTTCATATAATAAGTACCCGGTTTTCTATAGGTTTCTGTAGCCTTACCATTCAACCCGCTTTGCAGATAAGTAGAATCACCAAAGTTCCAGAAGTAACCTAAAACAGTACAACCCGATGAAGCAGTTGCATCAAAATTAACGGTCAACGGAGCTGCTCCTGTTATAGGGCTAGCGGTTAATCTTCCTATTGGTGCATTCACGTCTGGGATATAAGTAAGCTGTGTATTTAAATCGAAATAAGTGGTAGTAGTTACATTGGTAAGGTTAGCAGTTTGTTTACCAGCACCATCATCAAAAATTATATTTACACTACTTACTCCACTGAATTTATAAGCCCACCAGTCTCCGCCCGGACACACC
>JBAXVH010000312.1:0-2114 GCA_037129215.1 Bacteroidota bacterium
TCATAATACAAAACTTGCAAGGCTACATATTGATGGAGAACCAATAGAACCAGAAGAAATAATTACAGCCACCATCATGCCTAAAGCATTTAAATTGATTGTACCAGCTCACAATTAAACAGCGGTTACTCTTATTTCTATTAAACCGTTGAAAGCACTTTTCAACTGCTTTATCATTTTTTACATCCTGCTAAACATCAAACACATATTTTTGTTGTTATGGAAGTTACAGAACAAATGATACAACATCTGGCTAACCTTTCGAGGCTTAGCTTCTCGGATGAGGAAACAAAAGCGTTCAAAAATGATTTACAGGGTATGATAGCTTTTGTAGAAAAATTACAGGAAGTAGACACAACAGGCATAGAACCATTGCAACATATGGGTGATGCTGTAAACGTACTTAGAGAAGATGAAATTCAAGGTAGTATAGATAGAACAGAGGCTTTGAAGAATTCACCTGTAAAGGATGATACCTTTTTTAAAGTGCCTAAAGTAATTAAGAAATAACCGCTAAAACTTTACTATATGTCAGCATTAATTGTGTTGGAAAATATCGAGAAAAGTTACTTCATGGGGGGTGAGGCACTAAAAGTATTGAAAGGAATTTCTTTACAGATAGAGAAGAACGAATATGTAGCACTCATGGGACCATCGGGAAGCGGTAAAAGTACACTGATGAACATTCTGGGCTGTCTCGATTCTCCAACTGGTGGTCGATATATACTGAATAGTAAAGATGTAAGTAGAATGCCCGATGATGATCTTGCGACTGTAAGAAATAAAGAAATCGGCTTTGTATTTCAACAGTTTAATCTATTACCTCGTTTAAATGCTGCCGAGAATGTAGCACTTCCGCTGGTATATGCTGGAGTAGGTAAAAAAGAACGGAACGAGAGAGCGGAAGAAGCATTAAGAAAAGTAGGTCTGCAGGATAGAAGCCATCATAAATCCAACGAGCTTAGTGGTGGACAAATACAGCGGGTAGCTATTGCCCGTGCGCTGGTAAACAATCCTTCTATTCTACTGGCAGATGAACCAACAGGTAATCTGGATAGTAAAACTTCTATAGAAGTAATGGAGATTTTTAGTAAACTGCATGATGCTGGCAATACAGTGGTTTTAGTAACCCATGAAGAAGATATAGCAAGATACGCAAAAAGAATTATTCGTCTAAGAGACGGTCACATAGAAAGCGATAACAAGAACTAAATGTCATTTAAAATCTACACCAAGACCGGAGATGCCGGCAACACATCGCTTATTGGCGGTACCAAAGTTCCTAAGAGTCATATACGTATAGAAAGCTACGGCACAGTGGATGAACTGAACAGCTATATAGGCCTTGTAGCCGATAGCTTTGCCGATGCGCATACTATTACTTTATTAAGAGAAGTGCAGGACAGATTATTTACAGTAGGGGCCTCTCTTGCCTGTGATCCGGATAAGGAAACTTCCATGAAGATTCCCGATTTGAAAGAAGAAGATATTGTATTGCTGGAAAAGGAAATAGATACCATGAATGAAGTGCTTCCAGAAATGAAAAGCTTCATAATTCCTGGAGGAAGTATTGCTGTTTCCAATGCCCATATTGCTCGTTGCATCTGCAGAAGAGCAGAACGTAATGTAGTGCTGCTATACCATCAGGATACTTTTGTAGAACCTTTGGTAATTAAGTATTTAAACCGTTTAAGCGATTATCTTTTTGTGCTGGCAAGATATATAGGACATCAGCAAAGAGTAGAAGAAATTCCATGGAAAGCAAGGGTTTAAATATTAATTAAGAATTAAGAATTAATACAGAGAGGCAACTTGTTACAAATAAACAATTAGTATTTTGTATTAACCTATTAAACCCCTTAAACCCTTCGAACTTCTTAAACATTGTAACATGATTAGCAAGAAACTGGCTTTAACCAACGAACAGACTTCTCCTTTATTCAGAATAATGTGGATTCATAATCCTGCTGAACCTCATCGTCGTCAGTTTGATAATAATATTTCTGCTTTTCATATTGGCAATGGTTATGTTTTATCGGTAGCACACAATCTTCGTTCCGAAGCAGTGCTGATAAAGTCGATACCAGAAAGTATTTTTCAGCAGGAGTTAATGC
>JBAXVH010000313.1:0-2098 GCA_037129215.1 Bacteroidota bacterium
TCCTAAAACAGGGGATAAGAAGAAACTGCTGGACTTATCATTAAAGAATGTAAACTATTATAAAGAGGAAATAAGGAAGAAAAAAATTCTCCGACTGGAAGGTAAATCTGATATGGAGAAACTAAAAGTACTGTATCAACTTAAAGAAGATTTACAACTTAGCGAAGTACCTCGACATATAGAATGTTTCGATAACTCCAACTTTCAGGGTAGTTATCCTGTATCGGCAATGGTTTGTTTTAAAGAAGGCGAACCCAGCAAAAAAGATTATCGCCACTTTAATGTAAAAACGGTAGAAGGTATAAATGACTTTGCTACCATGAAAGAGGCTGTTTACAGACGATATAAGAGATTGAAAGAAGAAAATCAACCACTGCCACAACTAATCATTATTGATGGAGGAAAAGGACAATTAGGTTCTGCTGTAGAAGCCTTGAATGAACTAGGTATGATGGGCTTGATGAACATAGTTGGACTGGCAAAGAACGAAGAAGAAATATTCTTTCCTGGCGATACACAATCCGTTAAGCTGCCTTACGATGGTGATGGTTTAAAATTCATAAGAAGGGTGCGTGATGAAGTGCACCGCTTTGGTATTACCTTCCATAGAAATCAAAGATCAAAAGGAACCTTTAAGAATGAACTGGAAGAAATAAATGGTATTGGAGAAAACACTGCTACCGAATTATTAAAAGCTTTTAAGTCTGTAAAGAATATCAGAACTCAACCTCTGGATGAATTGGCTAAAGTAATAGGGAAAAGTAAGGCTAATATTGTTTTCGACCATTATCACTCAGGTCTATAAAAAAGGAAAGGGCCAGGATAAAAATCCAGCCCCGTCTTTAAAATCCAATATCCTATGAAAAACCATGGCAAATATAATGCCCCTTTTGGTTATACCAAATAAATATTGCTGTTTTTTCAAAATATTTTTTAAATAATTGGTCTGAAGAAGGGTGTTTTGATGTCATGATAGAATAAAAAAGTCCATTTAGACCCATTTTCATCCCACCATTTATTCCTCAATTCCATACATTTCTTACCATTATAGTCGTATTTAGCTACAAACTTGCTCTTCATCTGCTGTAGTTGAGGCGCATCATCACCTCCAAAAAAGAGTATTTCATTATCATCCTCTATCCAGAACACCTGATGATATGGGCAATGAGCTCCTGTAAGCTGATATTTTATATAACCATCAATGATTCCTTCATCATCATTCAGCCACACGGTATTTAAGTTATCTTCTATAACCGATATCTCTTCCGTCATATAAGAAGGAAATCCAGTTTCTAAAGCAAACTCATATTCTCTTTGCTGCACATAATAAATAGCATTAGGAAAAGCCGGGCTATAAGTGCCGTATTTATCCTTCATTGCTACCCCTCCGGAATGATCTTTGTGTAAATGGCTCATCAGTACTTTAGTTACATCTTCGGGATTTATGCCATGTTCTGCCATATGCTGATGCAACTGAAGTTTGCCATTAGTATAAAATCCAAGACCTGCATCTATCAGAATTATATCCTTACTAGTGATAACCAGAAACGGTTGTATCTCTACCAGTAAACTCCCAATAGATCTTGTATTTAGTTCATCAGTATCTGTATCAAATGGGACAAATACTTTTGTTTTGTCTACCGTAAAACTGCCTTCTGATAATGGTATTATTCTCATTTAATAATTATGAATTAATAATTAGTAATTATGAATTAGGAAAGATGATTATACAATGTATTTTCTATTGACATACAATGGTCACCTTTACTACTCCTGCTGTAATTAAATCTATCTTTTTAGCTGCGGCTTTACTCAAATCTATTATTCTTCCTGCTACAAAAGGGCCTCTGTCATTGATGCGGACTATCACCGATTTATTATTGATTAGGTTGGTTACTTTCACAATGGTTCCAAAAGGCAATGTTTTATGTGCAGCAGTTAGTTTATCCTGATCAAATATTTCTCCATTCGCAGTCTTTCGACCATCAAACTTATCGGCATAGTAGGAGGCTTGTCCAGTTTGTTTACAATTATGATCTGCCGATTTGGAGGGCACCAATTTGTGATGGCAGGATGCCAACAGGATAATCCCAATTAG
>JBAXVH010000314.1:0-2098 GCA_037129215.1 Bacteroidota bacterium
ATATGATAGCGCAGGTATTATTGTTTCAGTTTCATGAATACATTGCTACCAACATCTTGAAACAGGATGTTCATGCTACCAATTACTGGGGTAATAAAGAGGTGGGTGAATTTCTTAGATCGGTAATGAAAACTGGTGCGAGCGTTGATTGGAGAGAACATTTAAAAGCAACTATTCACAGTGATTTAAGTGCGAAGCCAATGGTGAATTATTTTGCTCCATTAATGAGTTATTTAAAGAAAGTAAACGCGGGCAGAAGTTACACTTTGCCAGAGACTGTTGTGTTTTAGGTACAATCCCTATGGGGAAAAATACATTGAACCACAGCGCCACAGCGGCACAGCGTAACACAGAGGTAATTTATTTTGAATACAGAGTTCAGTGAGAAAAGCAAGCTTTTAAATACATTGAAAGCAAGAGTCTATTAATGATATTGAAATAATATTTAACTAATTAATATTGAAGGGGCAAACATTTCCGGGGCATCTTACTATTACCGATTTTACCTATGATTTAAAGGAGGAGCAGATTGCTAAGTATCCTTTAGAACCAAGGGATAGTAGCAAATTATTATACTATAATGATGGTGCTATTGTAGAAGATACTTATAGTCATGTAGGAAACTATTTACCGGAGAATTGTATACTGGTAATGAATAATACTAAGGTGGTAGAGGCCAGAATATTATTCACGAAAAGTACAGGTAGTACGATTGAAATATTTTGTCTGGAACCGGAGGATAGTTACCACGATATTACACAGGCCATGCTGCAAAAGAAGCGGGTGCTCTGGAAGTGCCTGGTAGGTGGAGCAAAGAAGTGGAAAGAGGAATGGCTGAGCAAGACTATTACCATTAATAATCAAACGATAAATCTACAGGTAAGAATAGCAGAAAGACTGGCAGATAGTTTTATAATTGAATTTAACTGGGGTGATGATACCATTAGTTTTGCGGAAGTATTGCACCTTGCAGGAATTATTCCTTTGCCACCTTATTTAAATAGAAATACCGAAGCAAAAGATGCGGAGACATATCAGACGGTCTATGCAGAATTTGATGGTTCTGTAGCTGCCCCTACTGCAGGTCTGCACTTTACTGAATCATTATTTGAAAAGCTTTCAGCGAAGAAAATTGAGCATCATTTTGTAACACTCCATGTAGGAGCAGGAACCTTTAAGCCAGTGAAAGCCGAGGTGATTGCAGACCATGAAATGCATAGTGAGTTTATAGACGTAAACAAGTCGTTTATAGCCATGATGGCTATTACAGATAAACCAGTATATGCAGTAGGAACTACCTCGTTAAGAACCCTGGAAAGTCTTTACTGGATGGGTGTAAAGACAATAATAAACCCTACTATTGAAATGGATGAACTTGCCATTACGCAATGGGAGCCTTATCAGTTAAAAGAGCAAGATATTCCATTAAATGTTGCCTTTAAAGCCTTGCTGAATAAGATGGAAGATTGGAGAGCCGATCAATTAATTAGTAAGACACAGATAATGATTGCTCCAGGCTATACTATAAGAACGGTAACTGGCTTACTGACCAACTTTCATCAACCACAATCCACCTTATTACTACTGGTAGCTGCAATGATAGGAGAGGACTGGAAGAAAGTATATGAGTATGCTTTAAGCCATGAGTTTCGTTTTCTAAGTTATGGAGATGGGTGCCTATTGAAAAGTAAAAAGTAAAAAATAATACAGGGAGGTAGGAGGTAGGAGTGAGGAGACAGGAGAATACATTTAATTTCCAGTTAAATAGTTTGTAAAGGCATTTTAAGGCTTACATCAATTTGTATTAACCTTAAACGACTTAAACGTATTGAACCCTTGAACGTTATAATCATTTTTCCCTTTTCTTTACAGCCAAAATAATATAAGATGAAGTATTTGTTTTCAGGAATTGCCTGTATCTTAATGATGCAGATTGTTGTTGCACAGAATAAAAAGAGTTTGACTCCCGATATGCTCTGGAAGATAGGAAGGGTATCGGCAAGAGGTATTACCAAGGATAAAAAATATGTTATTTATACCGTTAGTAATCCTCAGGTTTCTGAGAATAAGTTTCAGAAGACAACCTATAAAGTTGATG
>JBAXVH010000315.1:0-2095 GCA_037129215.1 Bacteroidota bacterium
ATTAATTTCATTACGGTCTCTCTTCTTATCCAATTTCAAAACATCAAAAGCCTTTTGCTTATCAAATTCCAGAGTAATTGGAAGACCATATTTCTCCAGCACTTCTTTTATCTGTGGTACTTGTTTGAAACGTAATAGTTTTTCAGAAATATATCCTGCATAAACCATTCCGATAGATACAGCCTGTCCATGCATTAGCTTATATTGATTTTCCAGTGCATGCCCAAGGGTATGACCAAAGTTCAATAATCTGCGCTCTGCTTTTTCAAACTCATCATGTTGTACTACATTTAGTTTAATCTGAGCATTCAATTGAATAAGTGCAGATATTGCTTCCTTATTTTTCATGTAATACTCCAGATCATTTTTCTGCAGGTCCTTAAACAAGTCAGCATCCTGAATACAAGCGTGTTTGATAATTTCAGCAAACCCATTTATCCATTCTGCTTTTGGTAAAGTATCCAGAAAAGATAAATCGTGCAGTATAAAAGAAGGTTGCTTTGTAAAGCCTACAATATTCTTGTAAACACCAACATCTATACCATTTTTACCGCCAATACTTGCATCTACCAACCCTAATAAAGAGGTAGGCACAAATCCGAAACGGATACCACGCATGTAAATGCTGGCAACATATCCGGCAATATCGGTCACTACACCGCCACCTACACCAACAATAAATGATCTTCTATCAGCTTCAAATCCAATCATTTTTGTAATGATGGTATCTACTGTTTTCTGAACTTTATTTTTCTCTCCGGCAGGGATAGTAATCGTTTTGTATCCTTTAAATTTGGCAGTATGTGCCTTGTATATATTCTCATCAGTTATGATGATGGTATATTTTGAATCAACTATATCTTTTAAATCGTTGATGTTACCATCAAAATAAAAGTCGGTTGAGCTATTCGAGAATTTATACGTTTGTTTCTCCATTTTAATAATTAACTATTCATAATTTTATTCTGATGGTTGATACTTTCCATGTGTACCGCATCTAAATATTTTGTAATAAACTCCTGACTCAACCCAAGCTTATCGCCTTTAGCAACAGCTCTTTGTAGAATTTCGTTCCAACGGGAAGTCTGAAGAATAGTAATGTTGTTGTCTTTCTTGTATTGTCCAATTTTCTCAGCCACTTTTATACGCTGACTAAGAATTTGTAAAAGCTCATCATCCAGCTGATTAATCTGCTGACGGAACTTTTCTAATGCAGCATGATAATCTTCATTAGTTGCTGTTTCTTTACGCCAAACAATGCTGTCCAGAATTTCAGCTAATCTTTCAGGAGTTACCTGTTGTTTAGCATCGCTCCAGGCATTATCAGGATCAATATGCGTTTCAATAATAAAACCGTCGAAATCAAGATCCACTGCCTTCTGCATCACATCATGTAATATAGTTCTGTTACCAGAAATATGAGAAGGATCGTTGATAATCATCAACTCAGGATTTCTTCTTTTCATTTCGATAGCCAGATGCCACATAGGCGCATTTCTGTACTCTGTATTACCATATGAACTAAAGCCTCTATGGATTAGGCCAATTCTGTCGATACCTGCTTTTGCAACACGCTCTACAGCACCAAGCCACAATTCTAAATCAGGATTAATGGGATTCTTTATCAGTACGGGAATGTTAACGCCTTTCAATGCATCGGCCACTTCCTGTACACTAAAGGGATTAACAGTAGTTCTTGCACCTATCCATAATACATCCACACCAAAGTGCAATGCATCTTCTACTTGTTTACCAGTAGCAACTTCTACCGTAAAGGGTAAGCCGGTTAAAGCTTTTGCTTTTTGCATCCAGGGTAAACCCTTAGTACCAATACCTTCGAATGAACCGGGACGAGTACGTGGTTTCCAGATGCCTGCTCTAAGCATATCTACTTTACCAATAGCTGCCAGTCGTTGTGCAGTAGCAAGTACTTGCTCTTCTGTTTCAGCACTACAAGGTCCGCTGATGATTAAAGGTCGCTTATTCCACACCTCATTAATTGATTTTTGTTCTTGTTCTTGCTGCATGCCTGCTCGATTTCTATTTTTATAAGTAAAGAAAAAAGCCAAAAAAAGAAACAATTAAGTCAACCATT
>JBAXVH010000316.1:0-2087 GCA_037129215.1 Bacteroidota bacterium
AATGGTTACAAATTTCTCCACCTCTTCGGCACTTCTTCCTGGCCATTGAGTGATGATAATAATTTGTGTATTGGTAACATCGGGAAAGGTTTCGATAGGGGTATTTCTGTAACTAAAATATCCTATTATGCCCAATACAGCAGTAAGGAAGAATACAAAATACCGATGCCTTAACGAAAAGTATATTATGTTTTTTATTAACTTATTCATAGTTTCTCCTTGAAATTTGTTCCGTAAATGTTTTGATTAATTATTCAGGAGCTTTTGAAATACAATAAGCTGATTATGGACTATTAATTTATCTCCAGCCTTTATTCCATTTTCTATATAGCATTTATCGCCAGTGATTTTTATGGTAGTTACTTCTCTGATCTCCATTTGACAATCTCCTTTATACACTACTACAAAGCTTTTACCATTCTGCTCGATTATTGCTTTCTGAGGAATACAAACTGCGGTTTTACTTTCTGTATTGGTTACTATAACTTTTGTAAACATTTCGGGCTTAAGCAACATCTGATCATTGTTTAATCTGATTCTCACTTTCATTACTTTATTGGTAGGATCAAGTACTTCGCTGATCTTTTCTATTTTACCAGTAAGTTCTTTATCGGGATAGGCAAGGGTGGTAACTTTTACATTGTAGCCTTCTTTTACTTTAGGAATATCGGCTTCAAATACATTGGCCATTACCCATACATCTTTTAAATCGGAAATAGTAAACAGGTAATCGCCCATATCGGAGCGTAGATAATTGCCTGCATTTACTTTCTTTTCTACTATATAACCGGAAATGGGAGAGGTGATATTGTAAGTGCCGCCCGAACTGGTATTGGCACCACCATTGATACTTAATTGAGATTCTATCTTTCTTTTTGTAGCCAGTGTTTTCTCATAGTTCTGTTTAGCCTCATTTACTTCTTTTTCGCTGGCAATGCCGTTCTTATAAAGGCTTTCTGCATTATCCATTTGTCTTTTAGCTATTGCAACATCGGCATTCGCACTGGTTAAATCGGAATAGTTACCTGCTATATCAGCACTTCTTACTACGGCTAATACCTGACCAGCTTCCACTTTATCTCCCAATGTTACTTTACAATCAATAACATGGCCACTGCTTCTTGGATATACTTTTATTACTTTGTTTTCATCAAAAGAAACCTCGCCACTTAACTGAATTTCGTCTTCCATCGGCATTACTCTGGCAGAATCTATTTCTACCATTTTTTTTGCTGTGTCGCTTAAACAAAAAGCCTTTTGCTCTACCTTTTCTTCCACTTTATGCTCCTTACAAGAAGAGAAAATAATTACAGATGCCAGAATTGTACAGAAATACTTGTTCATGTTTGTCATTGTTTAGTCTTAATTCTTGTCTAAATGTTATTCTAACGAAGGAATAACTGAATCATCAAAAAGTATGCAAAGTAACAATAGGTTTAGTGATTTTAATTTAAAAACAGTTTATTTAAACTGAATTTAATCATACTAAATAAATTGTTATAAATTAATACTGGCTTGATTGTGGCTATAAATTTGCATCCCGTTAACGCATTAGATTTTAAATAAGATGATAAGAAAAGTTATGAATAACAGCAATAGATTATTTTTTAATGCACTTACAATTATTTGTCTGATTGTTTGTTCTACAAAAGGTGAAAGTCAGACGGTAAGCGATACACTTAGTCTGGATATTCCAAAGCTGGAAAAGAGATTCATAGACAGTAACTTTTTATTGCTTGCAGCACACTTTAATGTGGATGCTCAGAAAGCACTGATAGAGCAAGCTAAAGTGTGGCAGAACCCCACTATCAATACCGACTTTATGGTAGGTGCAGATGGTAAGTTTTTTAATTATGGTAAATATGATGATGGAAAAGGTGGGCATTTCCTTGGTCAGTATTATGTACAGATACAACAGTTAATAATGACTGCCGGCAAAAGAGGCAAGCTGATAAAGATGGCTACCACTAATGCAAAGTTAAGCGAATTGCAGATGCAGGATGTTTTAAGAAATCTTCGTTATCAGTTACATCAGGATTATTACAATCTGTCTCAGCAACTGTCATTATTGCAGTTGTATAATCAGC
>JBAXVH010000317.1:0-2086 GCA_037129215.1 Bacteroidota bacterium
CCTCAATACGGCCTTACCGATGTGGAATTGGAACAAATGCTGATGGATAGTATTACCTATGCAAAAGACGATATGAAAACAAGGGCTTTAGTAGAAGCAAGAACTGAAGGAGAACAGATTCTGGGGGTAACAGAGAAGTTTCTTGCCAAGAATGCAAGCCTTGTATCCAAAGAAGAAATGATTAGTACCGCTAATGCTATGCAGGTGCTACAACTGGCACTTACTATGGAAGATAAAGACTTAATACACCAGAAAATTGAGGAATTAAACGATATTAGCCGGCCATTTGCTGAAAGAGTAATGGACGATGCGATTGCTGTAGCAATGAAAGGCACTAAGATTTAATTTAATATTATGTCTGAATTTATAAAGAGAGTTAGTGTTCTGGTGGCTAAAGATATTAAGCTGGAAATAAGACAGCAATATACGTTCTATGGAATAATGTTATATGTACTCTGCACCATCTTTATCATTTACCTGTCAATAAATAATCCTGAAGAAACCGTCTGGAATGCTTTATTTTGGATCACGCAGTTGTTTATATGTGTAAATGCAGTCGCCAAAAGCTTTTTAGGTGAAAGCAGAGGAAGGATGCTCTACTATTTTTCCATAGTAAGCGCAAGTGAGTTTATAGTATCTAAAATCATCTTTAACAGCATCATTGTTCTGCTGATGAGTTTATTGAGTTTCCTTGCATTTACATTATTACTGGATAATCCATTAACCTCTGGATTAAAATTCCTTATGATTGCCTTGTTGGGAGGTGTTAGTTTAAGCTTTGTATTTACATTTCTTGCAGCAATAGCAGCAAAAGCACAGCAATCCTCGGCCATTATGACCATCATGGGATTCCCTATAATTATTCCTCAGATATTATTGTTAATGAAAGTTTCTACTATTGCTTTTTCAACAGTAGTACAAGCAGGTTTATTACAAATGATTGGATTAATAATAGGGCTGGATATAATGATTATCCTGTTATCACTTGTATTATTTCCTTATTTGTGGAGGGAGTAAATAGAAGAAGACAGTTACTATCTGTCAGCAACTTTTGAATTTTCTGTAGGTTGAACATCCTTACCAAGAGAGAAGATACTCTTTATAATTGGATTGCTTCCCGTTAAATCTTCTTCCTCTTCTATATCATCAGTAACTACTTCTTCAACTATCTGTTTTCTTTTTCTTAAGAAATGTAATACATATACACCACTAAAAAATAAGCATAACTGAAGAATAATAAGTACTGTGGTGCCCATAGGTTGTGCAAAATATGACATTATAATACCTGCAATTGCTAAGGTAGCTAACGACATTGTTATTTGTACATGGGATAAACCTCTATCTAATAAAAGGTGATGTAAATGGTTTCTATCTGGAGAAAAAGGAGATTTTCCTTTAAACATTCTTATAGCAAATACTCTTAAAGTATCCAGTAATGGAAGCATTAGAACACCAAAACCTACTGCAGGAGCAGCAGATACTGTTAACATGGTAGAATTTATTGGCGTTGAAATGAAGTGAATAACTAAAATTACGTTCAATGTACCACTCAACATAGAACCAGTATCTCCCATAAATATCTTATTGGAATGGGAAAAATTATAAATTAAAAATGCTACAAGACTACCTGAAAATGAAAATGCCATTAAAGAATAGAGCAAATCATTACTGGTTAAGAAGAAGAAGCCTAATGCTGAACAGGTAACAATACTGATTGTTCCTGCTAAACCATCAACACCATCAATTAAATTATATGCATTCATTGTTACCACTATAGTAACTAAAGTAAGAAAATAACTAACAGACTGGTGTATTTCATGAATTCCAAGGAAACCATGCATATTGGTAATAAGTAAGTTTGACTTGAACATTAAAATAACTGAAACTAATAATTGACCACCAAGTTTTTTGATCGGAGAAATATTGAGGATATCATCTTTAATTCCAACAAAAAATATCACCACAAAACCAGCTACATAACTTTCTAAAGCAATGGGAGATAATGAACCATCAGCGAAGAGCAATAATGCCAGAATAAATCCAATGAAGATTCCAATTCCTCCTAAAGATGGTATTGGTGTAGAAT
>JBAXVH010000318.1:0-2085 GCA_037129215.1 Bacteroidota bacterium
AAATTCATTACCTGATTACAACTTTTTACTTCTTCAATTTTATCAATTAAAAAGTTTGATTGTAGATGAATTTTCATTCCTTTTCTGATAATACTATGGTCGTCTGCGATTAATACTTTCATTTTAATATTTGTATTAGCAAAACTTATATAATTGAATTGCTGTCCTTGTCGAATTAATTCGATAAAGATAATTATTAACTCAACTTATTCTTGCAACTCATTAGATAGTGTAAATTATTTATTTTAATCAATATTGTTCTAAGTTTTAAATCTGTTCATGATTTTAAAAAGTTTGATAAATAGTCACATTTTTAATATCTGTCGTGTTTTAATGTATTTTGAAATTATTTTTTTATAGTTTATCTTAATTTATTAAATAACCTTAAAACTCATAAATATTATGATAAAGTAAAGTATTTATGATTACGTAATCAGGAATATTTTAATATTTTATAATCTTTAATATGAATAATCCTATATTTGAACAAGTAATAAACATCAATTTTAGAAACAATCAGTCTATTTCACTTAATTATTAAAAGCGTACTTTATGAGAAAAGTAATTTTACTTCTTGGCATTTTATTTTGTAGTTTTTTCACGGTATTAAAAGCACAATATACTGCTTTAACTGTAACATCAGGCTTTAATGCTGATGTTGTTGCAAATGGTATTGGAGCTCCAACTACTACCACGAATAATGACGTGGATGGTGTAGGCTATTGTTTAATATCATCTACTTATCAGTATGATGCTACCTGTGCTTTACCTACTGCATTTATGCCAAACAGTGGTATAATAAACAGTACAACTACCAGTGGTCTTAGTTTTCAATTAGGGTCGTATACTTCTAATCAGGATTTAAGGTTAGCAAATGCAGATTCCGGAGTATTAACTTTTGCTACTGGCGTATCAGCACAAACAGTCTATTTATTAGCGTTTAGTGGTAGTGGTGCTTCACAAATAAATGCTACTGTTCATTTTAGCGATGGAACCTCACAGGTTTTTACTGCCATAAACATTAACGACTGGTTTGCTTCCAGTACCAATGTAACTGCTAAGGGTATGGGTAGAGTTATTAATACAGTTACCGCATGTGGCAGTACTTTAGCATCTACTACGACACCTATATTTTTCGAATTTCCTTTGCAACTTAATTCTGTAAATTATTTAAAAACAGTTACCAGTGTTACTGTTACCCGTGTAAATGGAGTTGCAGGATATACAGGTATTTCGAATATTTTAGGAGTAAGTACGCTGGCTCCTCCTACAGCTTGTACAGGAACTCCAAATCCTGGAAATACTATTGCATCTTCAACCACTATTTGCCCATCGGTTAATTTCACTTTAACCTTGCAGAATCCATTAACTAATGCTGGAGGAATTTCATATCAATGGCAATCTTCTTCCGATAGTATTACCTGGACAGATATAACAGGAGCAAACAGTGCTTCTTATACAACCAATATTACTGCTAAAACATATTATCATTGCGTTGTAAAATGTACCCTAAGTAATTTACAATCTACTTCATCTAATATAAGTGTAACTACCAATCCTCCTGCATTATGTGTTTGTAGTCCAAATAATGGTACTACTCTACATGGAGGAACTTCACCTAATATCAGTGCAGTAAGTATTTTAGGAACCAATTTGAGTATTACTTCTACTGCAACACCTACTAATGGTTATATTTCATACAATAGCCCAGTACCAGATTTAATACTTGGTCAACCATATACGCTGAATACTACTTTTTCGGGTTCTGTAATTGCATCAGTATGGTTCGACTGGAATAACAATGGGTTACTGGAATCATCAGAGTGGACCCAGATTATTACCACTGGTACCAGCGGCAGTATAACTTTTACGGTTGACCCTGCTGCAGTAACAGGTCTTTCTATTATGCGTGTAAGAGCAAGAGCAACTGGAAATATAAATGGTGCTGTAGATGCATGTACAGAATTCTTTAGTGGTCAGACTATGGATTTTGTTATTAATGTTATTGCTGGAAGTCCTTGTACTGGTTCTCCTTTACCAGGGGTAACCATTGCTTCTTCCAGTAAAGTTTGTCCTAATATAGGA
>JBAXVH010000319.1:0-2085 GCA_037129215.1 Bacteroidota bacterium
CTACAAAAGGTAACAAGGGTGGTCAGAGCCGTGCTGGTTACAAGAGTAAAATGGCGCATGAAGGTGGTCAGATGCCTATTCAACGTCGTGTACCTAAAAGAGGTTTCAAAAACATCAACAGAGTTGAATATGCAGTATTTAACTTAGGACAGATTGAGAAATTAAATGAGAAATATGGCTTTGAAACTTTCTCTGTTGAGAATTTATACATCAATGGTCTGATCTCTAAAACAAATAAAGTAAAAGTATTAGGAACTGGCGAATTGACTATTAAATTAGCTTTCCAGGTTAATGCTATTAGTGCAAAAGCTAAGACAGCTATTGAAGCTGCTGGTGGAACAGTTGAAATTGTAAAATAATTTCCTTTAATTTGCCCACCGCAAATTACTTTGCGCCAACTTTCTTAAACAATAAAGACGATTTAAGTGAAAAAATTTATAGGTACATTAAAGAATATATGGGCAATTGATGAGTTGCGTCAAAAGATTACTATCACACTTCTGTTTATTTTAGTATATCGTTTTGGTACTCACGTTGTATTGCCTGGCCTTAATCCAAATTCAGAAGCTTTCAATAAAGCAGCATCTAAAGGTGCTGGTGGTTTGTTGGGCTTATTCGATACGTTTGCTGGTGGTGCCTTTTCTCAGGCTTCCATTTTCGCATTAGGTATCATGCCGTATATCTCTGCCTCTATCTTCATGCAATTGATGACTATCTTGGTTCCTCAATTACAGAAAGTACAGAAAGAAGGAGAAAGCGGAAGAAAGAAAATTAATCAATGGACCCGTTATCTAACTATCATTGTTACCATCTTCCAGGCTGGTGCTTATGTAGCTTATTTACGTGCTCCTCAGGGTGGTTATGCATCTGCTATCATGGTTGATGGCTTTATGTTTACCTTCATGACTGTTGTTACTTTAACCGCAGGTACATTATTTGTAATGTGGCTGGGCGAAAGAATTCAGGATAAAGGTTTAGGTAACGGTACATCTATTATCATCATGGTAGGTATCTTAGGAAGATTACCACAATCTCTTATTCAGGAGTTCAACTCTAAGAGTGAGCGTGGTGGTGGTGGTTTATTGGTATTCCTTATTGAAATTGCAGTATTAATTGCAATCATCATGGGATTAATTATCCTGGTACAAGGGGTAAGAAAAATACCGGTAAACTATGCTAAACAAATCATTGGAAACAAAACCGTAGGTGGTGCCCGTCAGTTTTTACCTGTAAAGGTGAATAGTGCTGGTGTAATGCCAATCATCTTTGCTCAGGCAATTATGTTCTTACCTACCCTGGTTTCTATGACTAATTTAGAATCTGCAAAGGGTATGGTTAAAATATTCAACGATCATAGTAATCCTTGGTACATGTTGATTTATTCTATCATGGTTATTGGATTTACTTTCCTTTATACTGCATTGATTTTTAATCCTAAGCAAATTGCTGAAGATTTAAAACGCAACAATGGTTTTATTCCAGGTGTTAAACCAGGTGAACCAACTGCAGATTATATTGGTGCTATCATGGATAAAATTACCTTACCGGGTGCTATATTCTTAGCTATCGTAGGTATTTTACCAGGATTTGCTCAAAGATTACATGTAACTCAAGGGTTCAGTACTTTCTTTGGAGGTACCAGCTTATTGATTATGGTGGGTGTTGTGTTGGATACTTTGCAACAAATTGAAACTTACTTATTAATGCGTCAGTACGATGGTTTAATGAGTAGTGGAAGAGTGCAGGGCAGACAAGGTTTAACTACCTCTACTATATAAAGATTTTTTTCAGACATAAAAAAAGGCTACTTCTAAAAAGAGGTAGCCTTTTTTGTATTGGTATTATTGTATTCATTAGCTAATCAGCACATTATCACATTAGCAAATTAGCATTTGTATTCTTTTTACTTTTTGTTTCGTTACTTTTTAATTAATTATGGCGCGCCTTGCAGGCCCGGCTATCCGGTTGTATCTTTTTGCCATTACCAGGTTTCTCTTTAGGGGATAGGGGGGCAAAAAGGATACCCCTGCTATCCGTCGCGCGGGTTCAAATTATTTATTAGCTCAGTATTAAATATTTATATTA
>JBAXVH010000032.1:0-9509 GCA_037129215.1 Bacteroidota bacterium
GAGTCTCATTTTCCCAGCAACAACCTTATCATTAAACAATCCTACGGGAAAATTGGCTCTGCGGCCTAAGCCATTCCAGATATATACTTTCACACAAAACAATCAGAATCAATTACAACTTAATCGTTATCACATGGTATGTTTTATTTTAAATAGATCCTTAATTCCTTGTATTAATCCGCCAATTCAATAATCCGCTAATCCACTAAACCCTACAACATCCAATTAGCATCTCAACCCTTTTAGCTCAATATTGGATAAAGAGTCTTCAAATACAAATTCCTTACGAATTTTAAAAACCTGTTATCTTTACCCAATCATTATACTGACATTTTTAAAAGATTAAATAAAATGATACGAACTATTTTAATACCCGATACACAAACGGTAACGTTTAATGTACCTAAGGAATATATAGGCAAAGAAGTTGAAGTAATTGCTTTTGCAAAAAATGAAGGAATAGATAACAAAGAATCTACCAGAAAACAGGTTTCTTTTAATGCACTTTCTATTGATACAAAGAATTTTAAATTCAATAGAAATGAAGCAAACGAAAGATAACATTTTCATAGATACTAATATTTTGGTTTATACATATTCCTTTAGCGAATTGCCTAAACAAACAATTGCCCGAAAATTAATTGAACAAAATATCTCCTTTATAAGCACACAAGTAATTCAGGAACTTGTAAATACTATAACACGAAAATTTAAATTCACCTACACAGATGCAATTTTAGCTGTTAACGAATGTTCTCTAAATAATAGGGTACATACCAATACCTACAAAACTATTCTTAGCGCTTGCGATATTGCAAGAGAGTATAAATTTTCGTTTTATGATAGCATGATTATTGCCGCTGCAATAGAATGCAATTGTTCTCATCTTCATTCCGAGGATATGCACGATGGTTTAGTAATCAATAATACTTTAACAATCGTCAATCCTTTTAAATAATCCTCTTTCATCTCCGAAGAGTCTCATTTTCCCAGCATCAACCAATCATTAAACAGTCCTACGGGAAAATTGACTCTGCGGCCTAAGCCAATCCAGATATATACATTCACCCAAAACAATCAGAACCAATCACAACATAATCGTTATCACATGATATGTTTTAATTCAAATAGTGACTTAATTTCTTAAATTAATCCGCTAATTCGTCAATTCGCTAATGCGATAATCATACAAAAACCAATGCTTTACACCTGAAACCCAATGAGAGCCAATTGTTTTGAAATGAGAGGCAATTGTTTTGCAATGAGAACTAATTGTTTTGTAATGAGAACCCTAATGCCTTCAATGAGAGGTGATTGTTTTGAAATGAGAACCAATTTCTTTGCAATGCGCACCCTAACCCTTTTAATGATAACCAATTGTTTTCCTATGAGAGGCAATTGTTTTGAAATGAGAGCCTCGCGGTTCTAAATGAGAAACATTATCTTTCAAATGAGAAGCTTTTTTCTTTAAAGGAGTCCCTTTTTCTTGCTGTAACCTATATAGTTTCGCACATTTCAAAGATATATCTATCCTATTATTACCAGTAATAGATACAAAAAAGCAATAAACTGTCCATTGTCATAACACTAGCTAACAAGTGTCAGTTTTAAGCATTCGCTAATCGCTATATTTACCCGTTATCCATAAAGGATTGCAATAAATAAAACAATATGTCAAGCGAATTAAATGCCTTACAGGCAGCAAGAGTAAAAACAATAGATATTTCAGGTAGATTTTTTATTATCGATAAAAACAAAGCAATTTTAGATGCTTACAAACCATTAAAAACCGAGAGTACAGAATATGCCGTAAACCTTACCTTACTAAAAACTCTAATTCCTAAAAAAGATTACGAAGCCATCACAGGTATTGTAAACGATAAAATAGATTTAAAAGTAGTCGTTGCCGATTCTTTAGAAGAAATTGCGCACACGATGCTGGCGTATTGTACCAAAGAAAAGAAAGTAGCTTTGGCTACCTCTTTTCACTTCTCTACTTGGGATATTCAAAGATTAAAAGAAGAAGATATTCTACCTACAGTTATTAGGCTCTCCAAACTCATTACGCCATTATTAGCGGATGTAAAGTTTATGGAGTACGAAATCACCGATATTATGCTGTCCTCATTATTGGCTACAGCAACTACCTACGATGAATCTATTGGTACTCAGGGCACCACCTCCAACGATGCTTCTGCTGCCAATACTGGTATAGACACCCTTACCTTAACCATGTTGGCTCAAATTCGTCAAATAAGGTTATTAAATGCAAGGAATAAAAAACTCAATCCAGAGTTTTACACCGATCTTATTCGGAACACCCGCACCCAACATGCTGCCACTCGTTCTACAGGTATACAAGGACATGTATTAAATAAATTAGGCAAAGGAATACCAAATCTGCGGGTAAATATTATAGGTACAAACTTGTTTGCAACTACCGATGAAGATGGTTTTTATAGCTTCCTAAAACTAACAATAGGAAATTACACTCTTCAAACAAGCAACGAAGGTGGAGATTCCGATTTACACGAAGTAGAAGTATTCTACCGTCACATCACCACTCAGGATTTCAGTTTATAAACTAAATAATATCTAACTAAAAAAGCCCTCAGCAATTTGATTTGCTGAGGGCTTTGTATTTTCCTATCTCCTCATTGTATTAAACCTTGAACCTATTAAACCTTTGACCTATTATGCTATACAACATTCAAAAACATTTAAATCGCTTGCGATTCTCTCTGTCCTCTGTATTTGTATTTTAATATTCTCTGTGCAACTCTGTGTCGCCGTGCCTCTGTGGTTCAATTATGTATTAACCATTTAAACCTTTTGACCTATGCCATACAACATTCAAAAACATTTAAATCGCTTGCGATTCTCTCTGCCCTCTGTATTTGTATTTTAAAATCCTCTGTGCAACTCTGTGTCGCCGTGCCTCTGTGGTTCAATTGTATTAAAAACTTACTTACGAATCTCAACACCAAGATCTTTTTCAAATCCTACAGTAAGTTTTTTCATCATAGCATCTATCTCTGCATCAGTCAATGTTTTCTCTTCATCCAGGAAGGTGAAATTAATAGCCAGAGATTGTTTATTTATCCCAAGCTTTTCATTTTCAAATACATCAAACAAACGATAAGATTGTAGCTTAGGAAGCTTTACCTTACCTATCGATTCTTCAATCTGTACATAAGTAATCTGCTTATCCAGCACCAACGCAATATCTCTTTGTACAGCAGGGAATTTAGATACCTCGCTATACACAATTTTGTTCTGAGAAGATAATTTCAATAGCTTCAGAAAGTCGATATCTATAAAGTAAACATCTTGTTTTACTTCGAGTTTTTTCAACTTAGCAGCAGCTACTTTTTGTACAATACCTAACTGGTTCTTATTGCTCCATATTTCTATAGTATTACCAGCCGACTCACTTTTCTTCAGTTGAATATTATTAATACCAGTCAGTTGCAATAAAGATTGAACAATACCCTTTGCTTTATAAAAGTCCTGAGGCACCGACTTTTCGTTCCAGAAATCTTCATGATTCTTTCCGGTAATATATAAAGCAATATGTTCTTCTTCGTAATACTTTCCCGCCTCCGTCTGATGGTATGTTTTACCAAATTCAAAGAAAGAAAGATGATTATTTTTTCTATTAATATTGTAAGCCACCGCTTCCAATCCAGTCTCTAAAACTGAGGGACGCATTAGATCCAGATCAGCACTCAGGTTGTTTAATAACTTAACGGCGCCAGTCAGTTCAGCTTCGTTATAATACTTACTATTGGTAATAGAGTTCGTGAATATTTCGCTGAAGCCCCCTCCTATCAAAAACTGTGCAATCTTCTCTTTCAGCGACTCTTTATATTGCAGCTTCTCCACCGATGGAGTGATGGTGATTTGCTGAGGAATAGCAATATTATCCAGACCATCTATTCTTAATACTTCCTCCACTAAATCGGCAGCAATGCTAATATCCGGTTTGCTGTAAGGAACCGATAAAGTAACCGTATCTGCATCTTCACTAAGCACTTCGAAATTCAGTGCAGTCAATAGTCTTTTAACCGCTTCGGGAGAATAGTATTTACCACTCAACTTAGTAAGATAAGCATAGCTGAACACTACTGTTTGCTTAGGCTTTTTATCAGGATAAATATCGGTAACAGTACCAGCAATCTTTCCTTCTCCTAATTCCGCAATCAGCTTTGCTGCACGCAACAATACATCTACTGTTTTATCAATATCCACACCCTTTTCAAAGCGGGTTGCAGCATCGGTTCTAAGGCCATGCTTTAAAGAAGTAGTACGCACAAAAGAAGGATGAAACCATGCACTCTCCAGGAATATATTCTTCGTACTGTCCGATACCCCACTATCAGCACCACCAAATACTCCGGCAATACACATAGGCTGAAGATTGCCATTGCAAATCATCAGATCAGAAGAAAGCAATTTTCTTTCTTTACCATCCAGTGTAGTAAACAAAGTATTCTCGGGCAAGGTATTTACAACCACTTTATTTCCAGCAATTTTAGCGGCATCAAAAGCATGTAAAGGTTGGCCCGTTTCATGCAGTATATAATTGGTAATGTCTACTATATTATTAATAGGTCGCAGCCCAATAGACTGCAATTTATCTTTTAACCATTTTGGCGATTCCTTTACGGTAACATTTTGAATACTAATACCCGCATAGCGCTGACAAGCATCGTTATTTTTAATCTCTATTGCAACAGGAGATTCATTAGTCGTTTTTAATGCATCATTAGTTTCTGAATCATTAAATATATTTATAGGAGCAACAGCCACTTGCTGATGATGAGATAAGTATGCACATACATCTTTTGCCACACCATAATGGCTCATTGCATCCATACGGTTTGGCGTAAGACCAATCTCATAAATCCAGTCGCTATATGGTTTAAATAAATCGGCCACAGGAGTACCTACGGCGGTATCTTCTGGTAGAATTAAAATGCCTGCATGGTTATCGCTCAGACCAATTTCATCTTCAGCACAAATCATTCCAAAACTTTCCACTCCACGAATCTTAGCCAGTTTCATAGTAATAGAATCTCCGGCAGCAGGATAAATAGTAGTGCCAACAGTAGCAACAATTACTTTCTGTCCGGCAGCCACATTAGGAGCCCCACAAACTATTTGTAAGGGCGCTTCTCCGCCTGTATCTACTTTAGTAAGCTTTAGTTTATCCGCATTAGGATGTTGTTCTGTCTCCAACACATGACCAACCACTAAGCCCTGCAATCCACCACGTATACTTTCGTAACATTCCAGGCTTTCCACTTCCAGTCCAATAGAAGTTAATATCTCCGATAATTTCTTTGGGTCAATCTGTTGAGGCAAATATTCACTAAGCCAGTTATAGCTAATTGTCATACTCTTTTATTTCTTGGGTTGCAAATATAAGGCAATGAGATAAAGGCGTTACAGCTGTCTGAAGGTTATTGAAACAATACTATATATACAATAATAGTAATAGAGTAAATTCTATGTTGTTTTAAATGAATAGAAAATATGAATCCTAGTTATACAACTATAAGTTCCGAACAAAAAAAGGGTCCTTCCGTAGAAACGGAACGACCTCTAACGATTGCTTGCCATATGAAAAAAAGTTCAAAATCTCTTTAAAGAAAGTTATCAGGTTTTGTTGGTTTACCAAATCAAGTATCTTTCTGTATTCCTCCTTAACAACTTTGATAATGCAAATATAGACCGCCTTTTTAATGTGTAAAATCAACATTATGTATTTTTCATGATGTCTAAGGTCAATATTTTACAGAAAACCCAACGATAACAAGCATTACAACAGTTTATTTCTATGATGTCCAACTGTAAATATTATCCAATATTAAATTAATGTTACGTATTCATTAATTTCTAATATGTTTTAACCATTCAGTCAATATAGCAGTTAATAACAGGAAAGTACAAACAAAAAAAAGGGTCCTTCCGTAGAAACGGAACGACCTCTAACGATTGCTTGCCATATGAAAAAAAGTTCAAATAATATTCTTAAAAGCTATCCAGATTTTAAACATCTATTTAGTATCTCTTTGGATGTTTAAGTCCTTTTTTGATAACTTTTGTAATGCAAATATACTTTTTGTAAAAACATGACGAAAATCATATTTTATACCTTTTTATTACAGACAACACAAACGATATTTGTTAAAACCCTTTACTGTATTGAGTTTCACAATATTTTTTTCATGATACCCAACAGCAAAAAACAGTTTAAAATTGTTTTTATCGACCATTTTAAGAGTCCTTCAGAAAATAATTATGAAGAAAATGTTAACTGTATTGTTATTGTCTATTATTTTGCGTCGTCATTACGCCAAAAGGTGGAAATGGAACGGCCTCTCTCGATTGCTAAAACATATGAAAAAGTTCAGTTTAAACACTATAATTAGTACTTAATTACTGAATATCTGGCCTCTTCTGATTACTTGCTTTATTTAACGATTGCCTGCTGTATGATTAGTAAACTTGCATACTATTATATAGTTATCAAGGCTAAAAGATGATTAATTCATTTTTTCAGTTGTAATCACTACCCAAACATTATTATCTTTGTTTCAATACAGGTAACTTACCTGATGTAACTAATTATATATATGCCTAATAGGAACTCCGACATATTATTTCAACTGATCAAATCCTTACAAAAGGCAGAGAAGAGGAATTTCAAGCTTTACATCAAACGGAGCTCTAACAATGAAGACCTTAAAATTATCAAATTGTTCGACGCAATGGATAAGTCTTCAGAATACGATGAAAAAATTCTCTTTAAGAAAGTTCCAGAAATGGACAAATCCAGACTTTCCAATCTTAAAGCTCACTTATATAAGGAAGTACTCGCAAGCTTAAGACTTTTAAAAAGCAGCGATAGTATAGAGCTGGAACTAAATGAACAGCTGGACTATGCCAGAATTCTGTATAACAAAGGACTATATCTACAGAGTCTGAAGATTCTGGAGAAAGTAAAAGAATCTGCTTCCTCACATAGTCAGGATAGCTTTTTATTGCAAGCCATCTCATTGGAAAAAAAGATTGAAATTCTTCATATTACCCGAAGCATGGGCGACAGAGCCGACATTCTGGCTAATGAAGCAATTCATGTAAATGAACGTAGAACGTCCATCACCCAACTTTCTAATCTTGCACTTCAGCTATATAGCTGGTATGTAAAAGTGGGGCATGCACGCAATGAAGAGGAAGAAAAGAATGTAAAAGAGTTTTTTAAAAGCCATATGCCTGCCAACACAACAGGTTTCAATAGCTTTTACGAAAAACTTTACTTATATCAAAGCTATTGCTGGCAAGCATTTATTTGTCAGGATTTCCTGATGTATTATCGCTACAGTCAAAAGTGGATTAATTTGTTCGAGGCTAATCCAGCCATGATAGAGGTAGAAACCGGGCATTATGTAAAGGGATTGCATAATTTACTAAATGCTCACTTCGATCTTAGAAACTTCAAACAGTTTGACACTACTTTGAATCAACTGGAGGAATTTGCTAACTCCCCTCTTGGTTTACAGCACGATAATTTCAAGATTAATTGCTTCATCTATATCAATGTTGCCAAGCTAAACAATTACCTAATGACGGGTACCTTTAGCGAAGGACTTAAACTGGTTTCTCATATAGAAGATCAGCTAAAAGAATACGAACAATTTATAGATGAACATAGAATACTGGTATTTAATTATAAAATAGCCGTACTCCATTATGGCTGCGGCAATTTTGATACAGCTATTGATTATCTTCATAAAATAATCAACGAGAATGTAGGCCTAAGAACCGATCTTCAGTGCTATGCCCGACTAATGCACCTGATGGCACATTATGAACTTGGCAACACTACTATAATTGAGTCTTTAATTAAATCGGTATTCCGCTATATGGCTAAGATGAAGAACTTTACTATTGTGGAAGAAGAGATCTTTAAATTTTTAAGAAAATCATTCTTTGTTTCTCCAAGAAAACTAAAACCTGAGTTTGAGTTGTTGCTCAACAATATCAAGCACTACGAAAAGAATCGATTCGAGACAAGATCATTTGCTTACCTCGATGTTATCTCCTGGCTGGAAGCTAAGGTTTATGGTAAAACGATGAGTGAAGTGGTTCATGATAAATATAAAAGCAGCAAACACAGTGTTGAGGTGGTGAGTCTTAAATCGTGAATCGTGAGGAAAGCGTTCAAATCGTTTAAAACGTTTAAGTCGTTTAACGTAATACAATTTAGCACCCAATTATTTCTTATTTTCTTTCAAAGCATTTAGCATAGAATCGAATGCGACAGTTTTAATATCATTTGCTGTATGAAAGTTTTCAGGTTTAATTATTGGTAGATATTTTGCTGAACTAATTCCTGGATTTAGACTAAAAAAACTATTGTAATGTTGTCTGGCTAATGTATCAAACAGGACGATAGGGGCAATAGGAATATTGAGTTCTTTAGACAACTTAAAAACACCCAGATGAAAATCATTCAATACCGCATCCGACTCGATAATGCCCCCTTCTGGAAAGACCAATACAGACACTCCCTGCTCCAGCATTTTCTTTAATAGCTGCAAGCTACCTGCTCTACTTTTAATACTGCTTCTGTCTACACTAATTACCGCAATTTTACATATCCAGCCAAAGATGGGCACTTTAGTCAGCTCTGCTTTACCAAGAATTTTAAGGGGTGTATTTATAGCCAGTACAATGGTTGGAATATCCATGTAGGAACTATGATTAGCTATAAAGATATATGGTTTTCCTGCTATATAATTGGGAGCATTAAGTGCTTTAAATCTTACCCCAATACAGGTAAACCAAGCCCTACCCCAGAAGCGCATTATTTTATGAATAATACTCTCCGAATGCCTGATAGATAAGGAAATAACAATCACTGGAAGCAGTATCAATAGCATCCAGAACATAAAAATTACTATTGCATAAATAGTAAACAGAAACCGGAAGCAGGTCTTAAGTTTTGGCATATTATTATTTACCGGTAACGATATATTACAGCAGTGTATTTATTAGTAAAGATTTCATTTGTTGAACATATTGAATAGCCACTTTCTCTGCTGCTTCTTTATAATTTTCTCCATTAGAAGCATAGATTACAGCTCGACTTAAATTAACCAGTAAACCACACTCTTTATTCAAACCATATTGAGCAACTTCTTCCAGACTGCCACCTTGTGCACCTACTCCTGGAATTAATAAAAAGTGATCGGGAACATGCTGTCTTATAATAGCCAGATCTGGTGCTTTGGTAGCTCCTACTACAAACATCAGGTTATCTTTTGTACCCCATTCAGCCACCTTTTTAATCACCTTAATATAGAGTGGTTCTCCATCAATTATCTGATACTGAAAATCGAATGCTCCCTTATTGGAGGTAAGTCCAAGTACTATGGTTACTTTATTTACATATTCCAGAAAAGGTCTTATACTATCTTCTCCCATATAAGGCGCTACAG
>JBAXVH010000320.1:0-2077 GCA_037129215.1 Bacteroidota bacterium
ATACTTTTTGTTTGTACCAGGGTAAGGATTTCGAAGAATTCATCCATGGTGCCAAAACCTCCGGGCATAATGATAAAGCCATAAGAATATTTTACCAGCACTACTTTACGGGTAAAAAAATGCTGAAATGTAATAGTTGCATTTACCCAAGGATTGGGCTTCTGCTCGAACGGTAATTGAATGTTGCATCCAATAGAACTTCCACCTGCCTGAAAAGCACCTTTATTGGCAGCCTCCATTATACCAGGTCCACCGCCCGTCATAGTAGTTAGCCCTAATAATGCTAAGCGTTTACCAAACTCTTCTGCTATCTTATAATAAGGATGAAACTCATCGTATCGGGCACTGCCAAATACTGTAATACAAGGTCCCGCAAAGTGCAGTGTACGAAAGGCGGTTATAAATTCTCTGAATACTCTGAAAGCAAATCCTAACTCATAAATTCTTGGCTTAGGACCATCCAGATAAACAGGTTTTTCGGGCGGAATAATTCTTTCATTATCTGATTTCTGATATATCTTTTTCATCAGTAATATTTTCTTAATTGAGAAAGTGAAAGTAGAACAATATTTTTGCACCCAAATGATTTATATTATGTACAAAAAGATTTTAGTGGTAATTTGTATGATTGCATTAATAGCTGGAGGAGCTACAGCGCAATCTGTTGTAAAGAAAAAAGAGCGTAAAGGTGAATTTTATTTTTCCTGGGGATATAACAAGGAATGGTATACACAATCAGATTTATATATAAGTCAGCCCGGATTAGGAAACGATTATGTATTAAAAGCTGTAAAAGCTTCCGATAAACCAGGTTGGGACGAAGATCTGCTGGGTAAAGCAATCAGTATTCCTCAATACAATTATAGAATAGGTTATATATTTAATAAGAAGAAAGGACTTGGGTTCGAAATTAACTTCGATCATACAAAGTATATTATTTACGATCAGATGGTGCACATGGAAGGAACTTATCAGGGAAAGTCAGTAAATACGAATAAAGTATTTGCCAGATCCAATACCGATAGTACTAATTCTTATTACTTTCTGAATAATGGCGCCAATTTCCTACTGTTTAATATTGTAAAAAGATCTAAACTTTATGAGACACAGAATCATAAGGTAAAAGTCGATTTCCTGGGCAAAGCAGGTATAGGTCCCGTTATTCCACACGTAGAAAATTGTTTCTGGGGGGTAGCCAATGAGCCTCATTTTCAAATTGGTGGATGGAATGTTGGTCTGGAAGCTTGTATAAGAACTACTTTCTTTAATTCTTTCTACCTTGAATATTGTAATAAGATAGATTATGCACGATATAGTGGTTTAAAAATTAATAGCGGTACTGCACATCAGGCTTTTGGAACTTATGAAATGATTTTAAACCTTGGGTATACTTTGCCAATGGGAAGGAGAGAAAATTAATTTGCTGAAGAATAAAGTAAGTCAATTGAAAATATATAGTTGACCTCTACCTCTATATTTTAAGCATATTAATATTATTCAATAAAATAAAGGAAGTATTACTTACAACTCACGAAGTATTTAAGTTCTCAGGTGATTAACCGACCCTTTATTCGTAATTCGTAAATTAATATTCCCTCCAAGCCATAATTTTGCAGCATGGAACCAATTGTAAATAAAGTTGCCGAAAGTGGTATTGTATCTTTTAATCTGAAAGACCTCTATCCAAAAGAAGAAATAAAGGTTTTCGATCTGAAGGACTTCCTGTTCATGGGGCTGATATTAAAAGAAAAAGATTATCGTCTTGCTCTACAACAATTAGATTGGGAACCATATACCAATAAAAATATAGCTATCACCTGCACTGCCGATGCCATAATACCTGTATGGGCCTATATGCTGGCAGTAACCTATCTGCAGCCAATAGCAAAAGAAGTTGTAATGGGTACAGCAAATCAGTTAATAGAGATGGTGCTTACCAATAGAATAGCACAGTTAGATACCAATGAATTTATCGATAAAAGAATAGTAATTAAAGGCTGTGGCGAAGTACACATACCCGAGTCAGCCTATGTAGCCATCACCAATAAACTACGTCCGGTTGTAAAGAGTATTATGT
>JBAXVH010000321.1:0-2074 GCA_037129215.1 Bacteroidota bacterium
TAAAACCAACAGAGCGGTTCAAACTGAAAAAGCTTGCAACAGGTTTTCTTGTTGGTGGTGAACATATGATTATTTTGGTAATGCTATCTACTCCATTTACAAATACACTGTTAACTAATATCGTATTTGTAACTTTCAATTTAACTTTATAATAACCAGGTTGAGTAAAATTCCACGAGAAATTTTGATGCAATGTATCAATGTAACAAGTGTTCCAACGAGAAACACAAACGCGAGGAGAAGTAGCTGGAGGATTAAATGCTGTGTAAGTTCCATTTAAAGTTGAGCTATATCCAATAACATCCCAAAAACTATTACTTGCATTATTGCTTGTGTTTACAAAAATGTAAGGGCTGTTCGTCCATGCTGTATCCATAGCAATATTATATGCAAAACCAGCTAATGGCGGAATTTGTGCTCCAGTACTAGGTATTGTAATATCAAAATCTACTGTTTCTCCATCTTCGTTTACAGAAGCACAAGCATCATATTGTGGTGATGTTAAACCAAAGAATGGATTAGAACCTGTTTGCCACATGTTTCTTAATCGCATGCGGTGAGTTCCCGGTATAGCACTAGTAGGAATTGTTACTGAAATATTAGGAATAGTTTGGCCTCCAGTAGGTGTTGTAGAGTTTCCCCATATAAATTCTCCGGCATCTGCAAAACTATTATTGCCATTAAAATCTATCCATGCACCCCATGAAGAAGGAACAGAAGTTGTACCCGGTTGAGCAAATAATGTATACGTGTTTCCCGGAATTAAAATGGTTGTATAAGCTGAACCAAGTGATGCACCCCAGTAGCGATACCATGGGTATGTTGAATTACAAGATGCAGTATAATTTATTGTACCAAATGTTACGTGTGAAATCCAGGCACCATCACCACATGGTGTATATCCAGAAACATAACTTCCTACACAATAAGGAGCAGAAGTAGATGACCATTGGGCATTAACTTTAGAAAAAATAGCTAATGAAGCGATTAGTAAATAAAAGTATATTTTTTTCATATTTAAAAGGATAATTTATTTGAGAATCAAAACTCAAAAATGAAGCACGAATGTAAATTATTTTCTGATTATATTATTATATTATAATTAGGGTTATTAAGTTAGCTAATTCCAGATTACCTTTTGATTAATAGATGTTAGTTTTAGATAAGACTTTATAAAATCACTAAAATATTTTAGTTTTTTGTTTTGTTTTTTAACATAAAAAAAGCAGCCAATATTGGCTGCTTTTTTTTGAAAGATTTTAGATATTTATTTTACGATATTTATTTTTTGGGTGAATGTTTTTCCTGCACCTTCCACTTTTATAATATACATTCCTTCATTCATGCCGGTCATATCAATATCAATAGATTTGTTAGTTCCACTCACAGAAATTTCTTTTACTAAAGAACCAATAATTGAGTACATTTTTATTGTTTGAATAGCAGAGCCATTTTCAAGATCAATAGTAAATTTACCATTACTAGGGTTAGGATAGATTTTGATTTTTCCTGATGAGTTTGCAGTGTTTATTCCCAAAAACATATCTTCAACTATAACTGTCCTTCTGGCCTGTTTTGCAACATTTCCTGAAGGATCGATTACGTTAAATGTAACATAATATATTCCCGGAAGATCATTTTTCACTTTGCTAATATCACTAGTAGACAAAGGTCTTAAAGCTGCTTCGGTATAATAATTATCACTGATAGATATTCCTTGATCGACATATTTTTGATACCTAGCCAATACATAAGGGTCTTCACCAAGTAAAGAAATTACAGGAGCAATTCTATCAACAACGTGAACTGTTCTTGTAACACACGAAACATTATTTGAAGGATCTGAAACGCAATATGTAATAGTGTAGTTTCCTAACTTTGTCATATCAACATTTGAGGTGTTACTGAGCACTAAACTACCGAATGAATAATAACTACTGTTAACATTAGTTCCAGGATCAGAGAATGGAGTGTTTACATCTACAGTCAAATCTGAAGCACCATTTAAAGTAATAGTAGGGAAAATAGTATTATCAATTTTTACAATTAACCTGAAAGAGTTAGCTTGATTTCC
>JBAXVH010000322.1:0-2069 GCA_037129215.1 Bacteroidota bacterium
ACGAGCACCGCGTCTAATTAGAAAATCATTTTATCATAATAAATTATAGAACAATGAAATCAATTTTTTCATTATTCCTGCTATTTGCTGTATTGACCGGCTATACTCAGCAGCAAGTTAATAAAGCCGATCTTGATAGATTGGCAAGTTATATGTCGGGTAGTTTTAGTAGTGAAAAACAACACGATGCCGATACAGCGAATTATTATAATATCAGTCTTAAAATGATTCAGATATGGAATACAGATAAAGATGGCTATTGGTTTTATGTAGAACAAGCTGTAGCAGGGAAGGAAGATAAACCATACAGACAAAGAGTTTATCATGTATCTATTTTGAATGATTCTATAATAGAAAGTAAAATATACCTATTAAAAAATCCTTTACAATATGCTACAAAGCAGTCGAATTCAATTCTTTTAGGCAATATTTCTAAAGATTCGCTCGTTTATAAGAATGGGTGCGACGTATATCTTAAAAAGAATGGTACAGATTTTGTAGGTGGAACTGTTGGTAATGGATGTGAAAGTTTGTTGAGAGGAGCAAGTTATGCAACCACAGAAGTTACTATTCAAAAGGATTTATTAACCAGTTGGGATAGAGGGTACGATAAAGAGAAGAAACAGGCCTGGGGTGCAACAAAAGGAGGCTACCACTTTGAAAAGAAAGAAATTTACCCCTTAAAGTAAATGTCAAATTATTAATCTAAAAGATTAGTACTTCTATATAAATGAAAACAGTAATTAAAATATTATTTTTACTACTCATACCTTTTACTATACAATTCTGTAGTAAAGCGGTAGAATATAAATCGGATACTACTAATACAGGTAATGGTAATGGTAGTGGCACTGGTAGTAATGGTCCAGGAACCAATAATCCAGCTGCTACACCATATTCACCAGGACAAGCAGGCGTTTATTTCCCTGTTGATACTACCGATACTTCAAAATCACACCCTGCAGCACTTTATATTACGCTAACCAGAACCAATCCTTGTTCTGTTGGTGGAGAGTTGTTCAACTTTACGGCTGTTAGTTATAATATTCCATCAAATGCTACTTATACATGGTCTATGGGCGATGGAACTCCCATGTATACCAGTACTGTTACAGCATATAAATATATCTACCCAAAGAATTATAAAGTTACTGTAACGGCTTCTTATAGTGGTAAGACTATTTCGAAGGATACTACTATATATGCTTATGGTACTTCTGTAAAACCTCAGGCTGTTTTTAGTATTACACAACCTCTAAGTACTAATCCAAATTACATATCCCTTGTAAATCAAACTATGTCTATTCCAACTTTTAAAGTATTCTGGTCATTGGGTGACGGTACTTTAGATTCACTTAATTATAATCCTACTCATACCTATCCTTCTTCTTCATCGGATGTTACTTACAGAATTTTGCTCACAGCAAAGGCTGACAGTTCTAAATGTACTGATACTGTTTCCCATACCATTACCATACCAGGTATATCAGCAACTCCATCTTGTAATATAAATTACAATCAGACAGATTCTTGTGGCCCTGGAAAAGAAACTTTCAATTTTGGAGCCATAGTAACCGGGGCGCCAGCTGGTGCTACCTTTAATTGGGATTATGGGGATGGCACTACCGATATTGGTTCAGCTGTTACAAAACAATATATAAATCCTTCCAACTATGTTGTTAGATTAACAGTTAGTAATAGTACATTGGCTTGTAGCAAAACAGTAAAAGCTTTTGGTATTAATAATTTCCCTGTTGCAAATTATACTTATACCGTAAATGCTTCGGGAGATACTTATTATTTCCAGGATAGTACAGTGATGAAATCAGGAAACCTTTCTCTGTTTTTTTGGGACTTCGGAGATGGCATTACAGCACATATAGCTGCGCCAACACATACATTTACAAAAGATGTAGTGGCACGAACTTATAAAGTTCTGTATGGTGTTAAAGCAGCAAATAATTGTACCAGTAATACCACTAAAACAATTGTGGTTCCATCAAAATAGCTGGAGCAATTATGTATAAATAAAGTTATGTTAGTTTAAAATGTTTATTGTTAATCTATGG
>JBAXVH010000323.1:0-2061 GCA_037129215.1 Bacteroidota bacterium
GCCTACTCCAAAGCCAAAGATGGGATTGCTGGAAGCCTTGCAAGAGAAGGTGGGCAACCGATATAATATTGAAGTGGTACAAGAATCGAAACCACTGGATATGGAAAGTCTTACGGCCTGCTGGAAAGAATATGCTGATCATCTTGCTACTATGCCATCCAAAATATCCTGTGCTGCTGCATTCAGAGATGCTCAACTGGAGATAATAGATGAGATGAACTTTCAGGTAATGGTAAAGACCATCTTGCATCAGCGTTTTATAGATGGAGAGAAAATGTACTTTGCCGATAATCTTATAAAACAATTTAATAACAGGGCGATAAAGTATAGCGTAAAAGTGCTGGAAGGACAAGTAGAAACAGAGGTGCACCCTATGTATCTTGGTAGCCGTCAGCGTTTTGAGCGCATAGCGGAGAAGTATCCGTTATTATATGAGCTGAAAGAAAGACTGAGGCTGGAGATTGATATTATGTAGAAAGGTTTATTCCTTTATAGTATTTAGCTTTTCGACCAGTGAAGCCAAAAAGTTGTTTCTTATTTCCCATACAATGGTGTAATCTATACCCATATAATCGTGTACTATTCTATTTCTGAAACCTCTTATTTTGTGCCAGTCAATATTGGGATGAATTTCTTTAAAATCATCTGGAAGTCTGTTAGCAGCTTCTCCTATTATTTCAAAATTTCTAATTACTGCATCAACCGTTTTGCTATCGGCAATAAACTCTTCATAAGTCATGCCAGTACTGTATTGTAGAATTTTATTGCTGCTGTCCAGGATGTCTTCTATAAGTAATTGGGGGTTGCGGTTAGACATACACTATCGCTGATTCAATTGTTGCGTAATATTTTTCTTTAATGCCCCTTTTAGAAACTAAGTCAACAGGCTTGTCAAGATGCTTTTCTAATAAATCTGCTAAGTCAATAAAGTCAATTCCAATGGGTTTGCTAAAGTCAACAATAATGTCTATATCGCTAATATCTGTATAGTCATCTCTAACTACAGAACCAAATAATCCCAGAGCGCTAACATGGTATTTAGCTTCCAGTTCAGGCTTTAATTCCTGCAATACATTCTTTATAGTGGTTAGCGACATCATCAGGACAAATATATGTTGTTTTGATAACTCCTGAATTTCCTTGTCTATTTTATGATTATTAAAGAAACAAACCCTGTATAATTAATTGTTTTATTGAACCATTCTACTATTAATGCTTAATTCGTTTCTTAGTACTCAACAGCGATATTACAATGGATGTGCCTATACAGAATAAAATCACTAACAGCGATAATACTACCTGCATAGTATTGCTAAACCATAAGTTTACATAGTGCTCTCCCAGCATCTTAACGCCAATGAATACGAGTACTACCGCTATTCCATGTTGCAAATACTTGAACTGATTTACAGCCCCTTTCAACAGGAAGAATAAACTTCTTAATCCCAATACGGCAAAGATGTTGGAGGTATAAATAACCAGCTTATTCTGCGAAATACCCATCACGGCAGGGATAGAGTCTAAAGCAAAAACGATATCGATAGTAGACAATAAAACCACCACTACAAACAGCATGGTATACTGCGGTTTACGGTTTGGACGAATGATAAAACGACCATCGCCATCGTGGGGCACTATTGGCAAAAAGCGTTTAAGAAACTTATAAACTTTATTGTGGCTTGGGTCCATTTCTTTTTCCTCATGGGCAAAGAACATTTTAAAGCCGGTATAAATAAGGAAGGCTCCAAATACATACAATAACTCATGGAACTTTTCTACCGCTGCTACTCCGAGGGTAATGAATAATACCCTGAAGATAATGGCCATCATAATACCTACAATCAGCACTCGTCCGTAGTATTTCTCTTTTACTTTAAAGGCATTGATGATTAAAACAAAGACGAATATATTGTCGATACTCAAGCTCCATTCCATCAGGTAACCACTCAGGTATTCGAGTCCGGTTTTGCTGCCTTCTTCCATCCACATAAATACAAAGAATCCTAATGCAAGGGCCACCCTGCATTAGGATTCTTTGTATTTATGTGGATGGAAGAAGGC
>JBAXVH010000324.1:0-2045 GCA_037129215.1 Bacteroidota bacterium
AAATAACGGAATAACTCCATTTTTCATAACTCTTGCGTAACATCAGTTAATAATTGATAATTAGCTGAAATACAAGGCACAAAGGCAACGAGGCACAAAGGCACAAAGTGAATACAGGCAAGGAGGCAAGAGGCAAGGAGGCAAGAGTAATACAAATACAAGGCACAAAGGCAAGAGGAATACATTGTGCCAATTATTAATTATGAATTATTAATTATGAATTAATACAATAGAAAGAGGCATAAGCTAAACGCAGAATGCTTAACGCTTTTTACTTTATTAACTATTTACTCTTCCTGGGTATACCTTAAGAGCTTGTTCCAGACAGTCCATTGCAGCATTTATAGCATCGGTATTTAATACATAGGCTAATCTTACTTCCTGCAAACCCATACCCGGTGTACCATAGAAACCTGTACCCGGTGCCAGCATAACGGTGGCTTTATTGTAACTGAATTCCTTTAACAGCCATGCACAGAATTTATCACAATCATCAATAGGTAGCTTAGCCATTGCATAGAATGCACCTCCAGGATTGGGACAGAAAACATCGGGCATTGCATTCAACCTTTTCACAATCAGATCCCTACGTTTTTTATACTCTGCTTTAGTTACGGTAAAGTAATCGTCGGGTAAATCAATGGCCGCTTCTGCTGCTACCTGCGCATAGTATGGTGGACTAAGTCTTGCCTGTGCAAACTTCATGATAGTATCTATCACCAGTTTGTTTCTGGTAACAATAGCACCCAGCCTTAATCCACAAGCGCTGTATCTTTTACTGATACTATCTATCAGAATAACATTGTCGGATGTGTCGATAAATTGTAGTGCACTAAAGTGTTTTCCTTCGTAGCAGAATTCTCTGTATGCCTCATCGGCAAAGAGATACAGATTATATTTTAATACAAGTTTTTCCAGTTGTTCCAGTTCCTCTTTACTGTATAAATAACCTGTTGGATTATTAGGATTACAGATTAAAATTGCTTTGGTTCTGCTACTGATCTTTGCTTCTATTTCTGCAATAGCGGGCAAACAGAATCCATCGTTGATAGAAGAAGAAACATATACTGCATTGATATCTGCAACTATAGCAAAAGCGTGATAGTTGGCATAAAAAGGTTCTGGTATTATTACTTCATCACCCACATCGAGACAACCGAGGAAGCTAAACAAAATAGCTTCGCTGGCACCGGTAGTAACGATGATATCGTTGTAATGAATATCTATTGCATGTTTTGCATAATAAGACACCAGTTTGTGACGATAACTTTCGTTGCCAGCACTATGAGAGTACTCTATAACGGGACTGATATTTTCTTTTACAGCATCTATCATTGCCTGCGGAGTAGCAATATCGGGCTGACCAATATTGAGGTGATAAACGGTTAATCCTTTTTGCCTTGCTTCTTCTGCTAAAGGAACTAATTTCCTTATAGGAGACTCCGGCATTAAACTTCCACGATTGCTGATTGGTAACATAATAGGGTTGCAAATATAAAGGGGTTTGTATAGCAAAATACAATGCTGTAATACATTGGGATTGCTGTATAAACAACAGGATCAATGACTCTTTATAGTTGTAATTAAAACATTAACCTAATGTTTTGGTAGGGATTTAGTAATTTGCGACCTTACGAATTGGGTTTAGGGTAATGAAGCATTCGATTTACATAGTAATTTTATTAATAACCTGTATTAGCAATACAGATTCATTTGCTCAGAAAACAATTGCTGACAGCATTATCTCTATTACCGATACTACTCAAAGATTTGCTTACTTAAATAGCATTAGTGAACAATATTCCAATAAAAATAATTTAGACTCAGCAGCCCTGTTTGCTACAGAAGCATTGCGACTGGCACAAATAGTACAGGATGTAAAAGGGGAAGCCAATGCCCTGTATCATATAGGCGAAGTATATACTACCAAGGGAAAATACAAGAAAGCGCTGGCTCATTTTCTGCGTTCCTTAAAGCTAAAGCGTCAGGTGAAAGATAAAAGCTTTTCGGTAAGTCTTTATTACCGTATGGCCAATGTATTTGCC
>JBAXVH010000325.1:0-2030 GCA_037129215.1 Bacteroidota bacterium
GGGCATATCCATAGGGCTTTATAACCATACAACCTCTTACGGCACTGTAATCGGCCAGTCCGCCCTTTATCACTAAATCGTTGTACCACTGAGAATAATCCGCTGCTCTTGATGTAATTTCTTTGCTCATGTTTTAAAAAGTAAAAAGGAAAAAGGAAAAAGGAAAAAGGAATACAATTCTCTTGGACAGTTGTACTAATTAATGCTTTAAACTTCTTGCTTTTATTATTTGATTTGAGGCGCAAATGTAATGTATGAGGAGGATTTTTGAATATGGAATACAAAACAATTTTACATCGTAAAGTTTAATCGCTCTCCTGTAAAATATTTATTTAAAAATATTTCCATAGTAATTCACTATATAATAACTGAAATCCTTAGATTTGTTTCGAGCTAACGAATTCATTTACATAATAAACTGCCTGCTATGAATGTACAAACTATCTTGAAGAATAAGACTAAGCCATTAATTACGATCTCCGAAAATGAAACAGTATATCAGGCACTTAAAATAATGGGGGAATATAATATTGGTGCATTACTGATTATAGAAAACGATCAGCTAACAGGTATTATATCTGAAAGAGACTATGCGAGAAAGATAGCTTTGAAAGGCAAAAACTCTCATGAAACAACTGTGGGTGATATTATGACGAGAGATTTATTTACTATAACCATGAAGGATAGTATTGAAACCTGTATGGGTTTAATGCGCGATAAACATATACGACATTTACCGGTTCTGGAAAACAATAAAGTGGTAGGTATGGTATCTATTGGTGATGTTGTAAATTCCGTTATTGAGAGCCAGAAAGCAACCATAAATCACCTATCCGATTATATTAGAAACAGTTAATTCTTTAGTTACTGGTTGCCAGTTACAGGTTTCTAGTAATACACTTATAAGTAAAATATTATTACCTTGATTGGTTACTAGTAACTGGAGACTTGTGACCAGCAACTTGAAACTTGCAGCTTATTACACCCTTACCCACTTCATTTATCCCCATACTAACACAGTTTGAAAAATGTAGTTTTGTGCTCCTTATCTTTACCGTTTATAACTGAATATAGATATGCTTAAAGTAGGTGTTTTTGGAGTAGGACATTTAGGTAAATTCCATCTTAACAACTGGTTGGAAATTGAAAATGTAAAAGTTGTTGGTATAGTAGATACCGATGCAGAAATGGCAGACGAGGTTGCCGAGAAATATGGCATTAAAAGATTTTCCAGTGCCGATAAACTGATTGATGCCTGTGATATTGTAGACATAGTAGTACCCACACAGTTTCATTACGAATTATGTATAAAAGCTATCCGCAAAGGCAAGCACGTTTTTGTAGAAAAGCCTCTTGCTAATACCTTGGAAGAAGCTAAGACCATTGTAAATATGGTGAATGAAGCGAATGTAAAGTTTCAGGTGGGTCATGTAGAGCGCTTTAATCCTGCATTCCTGGCACTTAAAGATATTGATATGCATCCAATGTTTATTGAAGTACATCGTCTTGCACAGTTCAATCCAAGAGGAACTGAAGTAAGTGTAGTACTGGATTTAATGATTCATGACATTGATATTATTCTTAGCCTTGTAAAGGGTAATGTACGTACTATAAATGCCAGTGGTGTTGCGGTAATGACCGACACGCCAGACATAGCCAACGTTAGAATAGAATTTGATAATGGTTGCGTAGCCAATCTTACCAGTAGCCGTATCAGCATGAAGAAAATGCGTAAGATGCGCCTGTTTCAGAAAGATGCATATATAGCTATTGACTTCCTGGAAAAAAATGTAGAAGTAATACGTATTAAAGAAGAAGCTGATGAAAATGCATTCTGCTTTGATCTTGAAACACCTAATGGCACAAAAACTATTGCCGTAAATAATCCGGAAGTAGTAGAAAGTAATGCTATTAAAAATGAACTACAGAGTTTTGTAGATGCTATTATAAACGATACCCCAACTGTAGTAAGTGAAATGGATGGCTATGCTGCTATGGAAGTAGCGCACCAGATTATCACTAAAATAAAT
>JBAXVH010000326.1:0-2020 GCA_037129215.1 Bacteroidota bacterium
AATTAAGAGTGAATACGTTTATACAAAAAGTAAAGTAGTGTAATTAATGTTCCTCTTTATCCATTAGCATAAGTCCTACCAAAAGTGTAACACTATTTTCTCCTACATTTGTTTGATGAATGAAACGGTTTTGTGTATTGGTGCCACGCTGGTAGATGAATTATATTTCTGCGAACAGCCTTGCATTGCTCATACATCGAACCCTGCCATAAAGACAACGAGTATTGGTGGTGTGATAAGCAATATTGCTCAACATTTAGGACTGCTGAATCTTCATCCTTCGCTGATTACCGCTCTGGGCACCGATGCCGATGCGGATTATATTATAAAATGTCTGCACCAGAAAGGAATACGGCTGCATGAATCGGTGTTTGCAGATGACACTACGGGAAAGTATGTATCGATACAGAACCCCGATGGCAACCTGGTAGTGGCGGTTTGTCAGGACATTAGTTGTAAGTACTTAACGCCTGCCTATTTAGCCTGCAACGCGGATTATATAAAGGATTTTAAGCTGGTGATTGCAGATGCCAATATCCCTACGGACAGTATTCAGTGGCTGATTGATTTTGCAAGGCAGCATAAACAAAAGATTATTATAGAACCTGTATCGGTGGCAAAGGCAATGAAGCTGAAAAACCTAAACCTGGAGGGTGTGTATATGATTACCCCTAATGAAGACGAACTATTAGCGATGAGTGACATAGAAAGTACCGATGAACAGGAACTGATAGCCAGTTTTTTTGGTAGAGGTGTACAGCAGGTATGGCTTAGGAAAGGAAAAGAGGGATCGGTAATACACACGCCTCAACAAATGCTACAGCTGGGTGTACCAACCATTGAAATAAGTGATAGCACGGGTGCTGGCGATGCTGCTCTGGCTGGATGGGTATATGGCTATATAAACAAGAAAAACGAACTGACCTGCTTAGAACTGGCGCATACGCTGGCACTGGAAGTATTACAAATAAAAGGCGCTGTGGTGCAGAGTGTAAACAGCGACTATCTATATGAACAAAAAAATATCTATTATAATGAACATGCATGAATTTATGGTGATAAGTGCTGAAGTACAACATGCTTTGGATAATAACCTGCCTATAGTGGCTCTTGAATCGACTATTATATCGCACGGTATGCCGTGGCCACAGAATGCTATTACAGCAAAACAGGTAGAAGATGTAGTAAGACAACAGGGGGCTGTACCGGCTACCATTGCTATAAAAGATGGGAAATGCTATGTGGGCTTAACATCGGAAGAGATTGATTTTTTTGCACAGACTCATAATGTATGGAAGGTGAGTATCCGCGATATGCCGTTTGTGATTTCTCAGAAACTTCCGGGTGCTACAACGGTTGCTGCTACGATGAGAATAGCATCGATGGCAGGTATAAAAATATTTGCTACCGGTGGTATTGGTGGGGTGCATCGTGGTGCGGAAGAGACCATGGATATATCGGCCGACCTGACGGAAATGGGACAAACAAATGTGGCGATAGTGGCTGCTGGTGTAAAATCGATCTTAGACATTGGCCTTACACTGGAATACCTGGAAACACTGGGTATACCGGTAGTGACTTATGGTCAGGATGAGTTTCCAAGTTTCTATTCGTCTAAAAGTGGTTTCAATTCTCCATTGCGCCTGGATAGTACCAAGGCTATTGCTGACTTAATGAAAGCTAAATGGGGACTTGAACTGAATGGCTCGGTACTGATTGCGAATCCGGTACCTACGGAGTTTGAAATGGATATTGAAGCGATTGAAGAACATATACTAAAAGCACTGTCGGCAGCGAATGAACAACATATAAAGGGTAAAGAAGTTACGCCATTTATACTGAAATATATTGCTGATAATACGAAAGGGGAAAGCCTGGAAACGAATATTGCCTTGATAAAGAATAATGCGAGGGTTGCAGCAGAGATTGCAGTGGAGTATAGTAAATTAGCTGATTAGCTAATTTGATAATGAATACAAATAATACGAAAACTAAAGACTAAAACGGAAAAACTAAATAT
>JBAXVH010000327.1:0-2009 GCA_037129215.1 Bacteroidota bacterium
ATTTACGACCACGAAATAGGGGAAATGAAAAAGGTGGTAGATGCCGCCAAAGCCAATGGCATTTCGGCTATCATAGCTTCGGATATGGCTGTGCTTAACTATGCCCGCACTGTTGGGATGGAAATTCATATCTCCACACAATGCAATATTACCAACATCGAAGCGGTGAAATTCTTCGCCATATTTGCTGATGTAATGGTTACCGCCCGCGAACTTGCCCTGAAACAAGTAGGCGAACTAATAGAGCAGATAGAAAAAGAACAGGTAAAAGGCCCTAAAGGAGAACTTGTAAAAATAGAAGTCTTTGCCCACGGTGCCCTTTGCATGGCCGTTTCGGGCAAGTGCTATATAAGTTTGGATACCCTTAATTCTTCTGCTAACAGAGGTGCATGTCTTCAGCTTTGCCGCAGACCTTATCACGTAAAAGACCAGGATGGCGGTGTGGAAATGGAAATAGATAATGAATATATCATGTCGCCAAAAGATCTTAATACAATTGGGTTTTTGGATAAGATATTAAAGACTGGCGTCAAAGTATTGAAGATTGAAGGCAGAGGTCGCTCTCCTGAATATGTTAAAACGGTTACCCAATGCTACAAAGAAGCAACTCAGGCATACTTTAACGGCACATATACCGAAGAAAATATTCAGAAATGGAATGAGAAACTAGCCACAGTTTACAACCGTGGTTTCTGGGATGGCTATTATTTAGGTAAGAAAACCGGAGAATGGACAGAGCGTTACGGTTCGCAGGCTACTAAGAAGAAAGTATATGTGGGGAAGGTGACCAATTACTTTGCAAAGCTAAATGTGGCGGAAGTAAAAATAGAAACACACGGCCTTAAACTGGGAGAAGAAATACATATCATAGGGGCCACAACAGGGGTGTATGAAGATGTGCTTTCGGAGATACGCGTAGAGCTGAATACAGTTGAAGAAACAGTGAAAGGCGATGTGTGCTCGATACCTGTAAAGGATGTGGTGAGGCGACAAGATAAGTTGTATAAGATAGTGGAAACAGATAGCGAAAACGAAGACTAATACGATAAAGAAACGATGAGATATTTCAATTTTCATACCCATACCAGGTTTTGTGATGGGTCGAGTAATCCCGAAGAATACGTTGTAGAAGCTATCAGTTTGAGTTTCGAATCTCTTGGCTTCTCGGGGCACGCTCCTGTGCCTTTCGATAATGGTTATGCTATCAAAGACGAGGATCTCGAGACCTATTGTGAGACTATTTTAGCTTTAAAAGAAAAGTATAAAGAGCTGAATATTTATTTGGCTTTGGAAACAGATTACATCCCAAATATCACTAAAGATTTTGCTGCCTTTAAAGAAGAATGTAAGCTCGATTATGTAATCGGATCGGTGCATTTGGTAAGCAATCCTGACAAAAAAGGTTTGTGGTTTATCGATGGTGCTAAAATAGAAACATACGATGAAGGTTTGAATACTCTTTTTGGTGGAGATATCAAGAAAGCAGTTACTGCATATTATCATCAGGTGAACGAAATGATAACTACTCAACGTCCGGATGTGGTTGGGCACGTTGATAAGATAAAGATGAATAATAAGAACCGTTACTTTAGTATCGAAGATAAATGGTATACTAATTTGGTGGCTGAAACGCTCAATCTTATTAAAGAAAATGGATGCATAGTTGAGATTAATTCAAGAGGAATATACAAGAAACGCTCTGATGAAACCTTTCCGGGGACTGCTATTATTAATGATCTTTTTAAAATGAATATCCCTGTAACTATAAGTTCGGATGCACACAAACCTACTGAGCTTGCCTTGCTTTTTAATCTAACAAAAGAAGTTTTACAAGAGATAGGATTTAAAACTGTGAGGGTATTTGATGGCAAATCCTGGGTGGAGAAAGAAATATATTAAAAGAAATATTTTTACGTTAACTTATATTAATTAAGAAAACATTTAATCCAAATCAATATGAAAAAAACATTTAAAATAGCAGGCATAACAATAGGTATACTGCTTGTCCT
>JBAXVH010000328.1:0-2000 GCA_037129215.1 Bacteroidota bacterium
CTAGAAAGCAGACAAACAACTAGGAAAGCCTCTCATTTTCAAATTAACCAATTTTATTTGTTTTACAAACAATGGTCAATAGCCATATTGTAACACTACCCCATATTACTAATTGTGATTAAAAACACAATTAGAATTCTGGTTGCTGGAGGAATAGCTACCTCCAGCATCTGCACCAGAAAATAAATAAAGCAGGAATAAACAATATTAAATGCAGAATAACAATATGAACCAGAACTTTTATACAAGCACAAGCAGCAGAACAACTAATTTCTATTGTTCCAATACAGCAGCTAATACAATTCAACTTTATGGGAATGTAGAACAATTGGAAAAAAAGGGTGACTACCTATTATATTCAACTACCCATCAATACCCACCTATTTCCAATATCTCCCTCTTCATTAATTATGTTAGACTATATAGGTATAACAACATTGGTTCAAACACAATACCAACATATGTTTCAGAGGAATTAGACTACCCTGATTCAGCCCTAAATTATACTTTTTTTCCGCTATTTTGGACAGAGCGAAATACCATAAAAGTTCCTAAAAAGGTTGTTTACACCGTAACAAGGTTAATCCCAAAAAAAGTATTAAAAACAATTCACCCAGATTTAAATATCGCTTATGACCTCTGTATGCTATTTACCACTCAATTAACTTCCACCTATTTTGAAAAGCTAAAAGGAGATAATCCGTTAGGTTGGAAATCACTAAGAGCTGAATATTTAAGGGACCTATTGTTTATAGAAACCGACACTTATAAACAGGTTAGAATGGCACTTGAATACCCATTAGTAAAAGGATCTATTATAGAATGTGATTACAATAAAATAATAGGGTCTAAATGCTACAATTATAGGCTAGGAGAAGCTTTTATTGGCAAGGGAATAGAAGTGTATACATTAAAGACAGAGGCTGTTAAATCGCTTCTAAATAAGCATTTAACCAGGGCATATAATTCTGCATTAATTAATCCTATTTGTAAAAATTTAATTGCATTCTATCCTCAATTAACACTACCAACTATTGATGAAATAAAACTAGAAGCAAAACGACTAGTTAGTTTAAATTATCACACTAAAAAAGGTAAAAAACTGGTGTTTTTAAACAAACATCCTAAAAACTATTACAAACATCCTGAAACACTGTCATTTGTAGAAGATAGTATTGAACTTTTTGAATACTTAACAGATAATGTTTTAATAATCCCAACAGTAGGAACTGATCCTAGCGGTGGAAGAATAGTTGATTCTTTTACATTAATGCCTAGTTGGATTCGTAAATTGATACTGGTAAATGGCAAACAAATGGTTGAATGTGACTATACATGCTTGCATCCAAACATTGCTATGAATTTATACGGCGGTTCAATGGAATTTATAAAACACCTTGATGTTGCTCTTAAATTAAACATTTACCTACAGGTAGTGAAAACGGAACACTTATCCTTTTTTAATAAAGAAGTTTGGCAGATGAAACTATCCCCTTTATATAATTATTATTTACAAGAAGAACCTATTATGATGGAACGTATCATTTCTGAAAAACATACACATTCCCTAAAGCATAAGGCCACATCAAAAATGATGTTTACAAAAGAAGTGGAAATAATGACCGCTGTAATTGAAAAACTAAATACAGAAGGAATATATGTGGGATATATCTATGACGCACTTTTTTTCAACCCAAAATTCTCCAATCGTGTAAAACAAGTGATGGATGAAACTATTTTGCTATTTAACATAAAAACAGATGCCAAACTTTCAACTCCCCTTTTAGAAACCAATCAAATTACCTATAGTCCCATTTTGCCTATCCCTTATGTAAACATGAATTATGCTTTGCCAATGCTTAATACAAACAACTATTTCAACCAACAATTTTTAATTACACAAGCTTGTTAAATTATGTATTTCACATTAGAAAGATGGAAACGGATAAAAGACTTTGAAACAGAATATGTAGTTAGTAGCTACGGCAAAATCGCTGCTA
>JBAXVH010000329.1:0-1999 GCA_037129215.1 Bacteroidota bacterium
GTATAAATACAGGTTGCTGGTTGCAAGTATAGGAGTTGCTAGTAAAATAGATCACACATTGTTTTTTTCGTGGTTAAATAAAAAAATATTTAAGAAGCTAAATTCATTCTTATTATTAATGATAATTTCAGATGGAGAATATATTAAAACATATTTATGTCCTATTGCTGGTTTCTTTCTCATTTAACTATGGAATAGCTCAATCATTAGAAGGAAAATGGGTAGGGAGAAATTTTATGCCTGGAAAAGAATCATTAATGTCATTGAACATCACACGAATAAATGATACTACCTATAACATGTATACCTATACCTTTAGCAATGAAGATAATTCATTAATTCCTTCAAATGAAGACACTACAACTGCTGAGAAATGTTTAGTTAACTATAAACTCGTTGGACAAGACTCCATATACCTGGAAGAGGTAAAATTATTAAATAAACCCACTTCCAACAAAGGCATTTGCTTTCAGAAATTTGATTTCAAAATTATTCATAAAGAAAAAGTTTCTGTACTAAATGGCACTTGGAAAAGCGATGGAAAAAAATGTGAATCACACGGATTAATAACTTTTATTCGAGAAAACCATATTTAAAGAAAAAGCCCAACTAAATAAGTTGGGCTTTTTTATATACAAGCTTTTGTATTTTGTATTAATTAGCTAATCAGCACATTACCAAATCAGCTAATTAGTTTTTTATTTCTTCATATACAATACTTCCTTCACCAGGTTCACTGTTCTTTCTACATCAGGAATAGCTAATGCAGCTAAGTTTGGAGCATAGTGCATTGGAGCATCTGCGCTACAAATTCGACGTATAGGAGCATCCAGATAATCGAATCCTTCTTTCTGAATACGATAGGTGATTTCAGAACTTACAGAAGCAAATGGCCATTGTTCTTCAACAATTACCAGTCTGTTTGTTTTCTTAATACTTTCCAGTATACAAGGCCAGTCCAACGGACGGATAGTTCTTAAATCAATTACTTCGGCACTGATTCCTTCTTTTTCCAGTTCATCAGCAGCACCAAGAGCCACTTTCATCATTTTATTAAAGGAAACGATAGTTACGTCTCTACCGGCTCTTTTTACATCAGCTTTACCCAATGGGATATAGTATTCTTCTTCAGGAACTTCACATTTTTCACCATACATTACTTCACTTTCCATGAAGATAACAGGATCTTGTTCGTAACGGATAGCTTGTTTCAATAATCCTTTTGCATCATATGCATTAGAAGGAGAAACCACTTTCAATCCTGGGATATTCGCGTATAAGCTTTCAAATGCAGTAGAGTGTTGAGCACCCAATTGTCCTGCACTACCATTACCACCTCTGAAAACGATAGGACAACTGATTTGACCACCGCTCATTGCCAGCATTTTAGAAGCAGTATTAAGAATCTGATCTAATGGAAGAACCGCAAAGTTCCAGGTCATGAACTCTACAATTGGTTTCAAACCATTTTGAGCTGCTCCTACAGCTATTGCAGTAAATCCAAGTTCCGCAATTGGAGTATCAATAACTCTTTTTGCACCAAATTCAGCCAGCATTCCCTGACTCACTTTATAAGCACCATTGTACTCAGCTACTTCTTCTCCCATCAAAAAGACGTTCTCGTCTCTTCTCATTTCTTCAGACATTGCCTCTCTTAATGCTTCTCTGAATGCTATTGAACGCATATTGATTGTTGTTTATTATGGTTAAATGTGGCGCAAAAATATAGGTTTAGCCCTAATGATGACAATAGTAGTTGATAATATTTGATTAAACTCCTTTTTTCGATAACAAAGACAGGTGAAAATTGTATAAAAGCAGTTCGCCTATTATTAAGTAATACGTTATAAGTATTAGGTTTTAAGTAAGATTCAGATTTTATTCAACGCTGAATTATCGGAAAATGTTTTTTTTAAATTCCTTGTTTTATAATAAGCTTTTCTATTATTTTTTTATAACAAAAAATGCTCTTTATTACAGGAATAAAGAGCATTTGTAT
>JBAXVH010000033.1:0-9481 GCA_037129215.1 Bacteroidota bacterium
TCAAAAATATTTAATTTCAATGTTTTCAAATAATCAAATACAATGTTTTCATCTTCATCAAGTTGAATTTTAATTTCAGAAAGTAATTTACTTTTTCCAACATTTATCTTCTTAAGAAATTCGTTTTTCTCATCAGGCAATGGAGCAATATATACTACTTTTATTGGATGATCTCCTGTTTCAAATTCCATCCTACTTATTGCAGCATTTAATGTGTTATACTTTTCCCTATATTTAGGTTTAGTTGCTTTAGTAATCTTTTTCAAATCTTCCAAACATTTTTTCCAATCAGTATTTAAATAACTTAATGCCTGATTATGGTCTATTGAATTTGAGTCCGTTTTTAATTCTACAAAAATTACTTCGTTGTTAGTTTTACATAAATAATCCAGCTTTGTGCTACTATTACTTTTTTCTACTTTCAACGGAAATTCAGGACATACAAATTTTACCTCCTTTTCAAGATACGCAGAAAGTATTCTTTCCAGAAAGTAATTAATAAAAATATCAACCCGTCTTTCTAACTGATAATTAGGGAAATCTTTATATTCTCTAAGCCGTTTAAAAATTTCATTTAATACTTTAGTACTCATGTAATTTGATTTTATTATTAAAAAAATCTTTTCATTTCAACTTCTTCAAAGCACCATTATTCAATAATATTTTCAATTGCTGAATAGCGGTTTTGTTCAATTGCAAAAGTCGGTCTGTACCCGAAATTGACTGTGCAATTAATACAGCATTCAAACTTTCTAAGTTAGATAGTACTACCAATTGTTCCAATGTAGCAAAGTCTCGTATATTACCCTCTTTATTTGTATTCTCTGCCCTCCAGTCAGCGGCAGTAATACCAAATAAAGCCATATTCAACAGGTCTGCTTCATTGGCATATACATATGAACCTTCTTTTTTAGTAAGTTCTTTAGGTATCAGGTTCTCTTTAATTGCATCAGTATGTATGCTGTAGTTTACCTTAGATAAAGTTCGTTGCAAATTCCATGTAAGATTAAGTCTATCATTTTCCTCGTTTTTAAGACGTTGAAATTCTTTTATAAAATAGAATTTAAATTCTGCACTAATCCAGGTTGCAAACTCAAAGGCAATATCCCTATGAGCAAAGGTCCCTCCATATTTCCCTTTTTTTGAAATAATACCAATTGCATTTGTACTTTCAATCCATCTTGTAGGTGTTAACGAGAAACTGTTTGATCCTGCCATATTTTTAAATCCATCGAATTCGATGGATTTAAAATCAGCGTTATTAAACTGTTCCCAAAGTCCAATAAACTCAATGGTACTTCTATTTCTTAACCAGTTTTGAAGAATATAATCACTTCTTTCAGGATCACGAAAACGAGCAATACCTGTAAGTGAAATGTATTCGTCTTTATTTTCTTCCGAAATAATGATAATTTCAGTTCCTCTTACATTAATTGTTTTATTCTTTAACATGTTGATATATTAACTTTGAACTCTTTAACCTTTTAAATACATTAAACCGAATACAAAACCTCCATTATCTTTACCATCGCCAAAGTATCCAGCTTACAGTATTCCAGTAGTGCTTTTCTTGTTTCTTCAATTATAGTAAAATTGTCTTCCTTACTTAAATTATAAAAGGCAGCACTTGCATCTCCACCATTTCCTATATCCAGTTCATCATAATTCAGTTCAGGAAACATAGCAGGCAATACATATTTTATTGAATATGATCCCTGCATCTCAGGAAGATAATAATGTTTCTTTCTAAAAGGAATCATCAAATCCACCAACCTTATTTGAATTGCAGAAATAGATTCCTCATATTCATCAAACTGCTCCTTCAGTTCCCTCAACCTTGTATTTTCAAAAGGTTTGTTATACACTATAATACTGCCTTTATTACCAAATGCTTTAATAAGCTGTTCTACAAAATTTCGTAAATCAGTATTCTTACTTTCAGCCAGATATTCTAAATGTTTTACTTTACCACCACGCTTGTTTTGTATATGCAACGAAAACTGAAATGGCATCTGCCTGTAAGGCCATTGTCCATCCTGTTCAGGTACAGCCGTACTCCATGTTTCAAAGTCCAGAAAGTACAAAGGGTAATTCAAAGAATTCGTAAATTCAGCTATTCCTTCCTTATTTATTATAGGGCTACCATAATCAGGTATTTCCAACTCCAAATCCTTACTACAAAATCCTTGAAAATCGCAGGGGTAAGGTTTATTACATTGCTCTCCCATTTCTATGTCAGGCAATTTTTTAAGCTTCAACATAATTTTCAAATCCAGAATCTTAGCGGCTATATCTGACTGTCTTTTTTTTACCTCTTCCAATACAGAAGTAGGAGTAAACAATTGTTGTAAATCCAGTTCTCCATTTAGTATATAGGTACTATTAAGATGCAGAATAAAAACATCTTCAAGCTTTATACCAGATTTTGTTATCACATAATATTGTAAAGCAGCATCTTGCAAAAAAGGTTCTTTTACGCCAGTGCTCGCTTTCACTTCATATGCATACCATTTATCTTTTCTTTTCACCAGAATATCCATAGCAGCAAGCACTCCGTCAAACTGAAAAGCAGCTTCATATATAACTTTTGCTCCTTTAGCTATTAGGGTAGCGGTATCATACACCGACTGCTGAAAATGAAATGCATCTATAGGCGAAGCATCTACACCACCATAATATCTTTTTTGAGCTAACAATCCCACATCTGTTCCACTCTGAAAAATAGCTGATTGTGTTTCATCTGCTTCATCTCTTTCTTTGGGATTGAATTTGTGTAACCACAATCTTTTGGGGCATTGGTTACCATACATAAAAGTTGACTTGGAAAGAATATGTTTTTCGGGCAACGGCATATAATTCGTTTCTATAAAAACTAATTTAAAAAAGCTCAGTTAAGTATTACAAAATACATTTATACTCAGCGTAAATATAGACAACTTAATATGGATTATTAAAAATTAAATTAATCCAAAGTAAAATTATCAACTCAATCTCTGTAAACTACTTACAACTACTTAAAAGCACTCCAAAATACATAGCTATTTATAAAAAAGACATCCCAAACCCCTCTCCGCGTATCCGTTTATGATAATTTATACCGCAAGCAACTCCCAATTCACTGCAAGTAATATTCAATATAACGCAAGTGCCAAAATAGTCAATAGAAATTAGTTTTAGCAAACAAAAGCAAGAAGAGAGTATGCAAAAGCTATACTAACGAGAGCAAAAGCTAAGAAATAATCACCAGATTTTAAGGGCTACAGACACAAGCAATATACTTTTGTATACGTGCATTAAATGTTTCATTAAAAACATTCCAATTAGCAGTAAAATCGCCTTTAGGAACTTTTTTCTGGTCTTTTTCTGTGATTAAAAACAATTTCATTATTTAAGTACAAATTAGTTTATTTCTCTTTATAAGCTTCCATTTTGGATGTTTTTACCTCTAAAATCATGGTTTTATATAAAATCTATGTTACAGTTTTGCTTAAAAAGCGCTAATAGGGGGGTTAAGCCTTACCTTCGCGCCCACAAAAATTTTCATGGAAATTAGAAATATTGCAATCATTGCCCACGTAGATCACGGCAAGACAACATTAGTGGATAGAATTTTACACGCTACCAAAGTATTCAGAGATAATCAGGACACTGGTGATCTTATAATGGATAGTAACGATCTGGAGCGTGAAAGAGGAATTACTATCTTCAGTAAAAACGCTGCTGTATCGTACAATGGTGTAAAGATTAACGTAATTGATACTCCGGGTCACAGTGACTTTGGAGGAGAAGTAGAAAGAGTATTGAAGATGGCCGATGGGGTACTACTATTAGTAGATGCTTTTGAAGGACCAATGCCTCAAACCCGTTTTGTGCTTCAAAAAGCATTGCACTTAAACCTGCACCCAATAGTAATTATCAATAAAGTAGATAAACCAAACTGCCGTCCGGATGAAGTTCATGATGCAGTATTTGAATTATTCTTTAACCTTGATGCTACTGAAGAACAACTGAATTTCCCTACTTTCTATGGTAGTGGTAAAAACGGCTGGTTTAATGATAGCCTTACCCAAACAGAAGATATTCTTCCTTTAATGGATGGTATTATTAAATATGTACCACCTCCAAAGATTTCTGATGGTCCTTTGCAAATGCAGATTACTTCACTGGATTACTCTTCTTTCCTTGGTCGTATTGCGATAGGTAAAATTACCAGAGGATTTATTAAAGAAGGTATGCCAATTGCCTTGATGCAAGCTGATGGCAGCATTAAGAAAACACGTGTGAAAGAATTGTACGTGTTTGAAGGTATGGGTAAAAAGAAAGTAGAGCAAGTACTTACCGGGGATTTATGTGCGGTAATTGGTCTGGAAGATTTCAACATTGGTGATACTATTGCTGATGCTGAAAACCCTGAAGCACTACCATTAATCAGTGTGGATGAGCCTACAATGAGTATGTTGTTTAGTATCAACAACTCGCCTTTCTTTGGTAAAGATGGTAAGTTTGTAACTTCCCGTCACCTTAGAGATCGTTTGATAAAAGAAACTGAAAAGAACCTTGCCTTAAAAGTAGAAGATACTGGTAATGCGGATAGCTTTAACGTATTTGGTAGAGGTATTCTTCACCTTGGTATCTTAGTAGAAACCATGCGTAGAGAAGGATATGAGTTGACTGTGGGTAATCCTCAGGTTTTGACTAAACAAGTAGATGGCAAGAAATTTGAGCCTTATGAAATCCTTGTTGTAGATGTACCTCAGGAATTTAGTGGTAAAGTAATTGACCTTGTTACACAACGTAAAGGTGAAATGTTGATTATGGAGTCGAAAGGCGAAATGCAACACCTTGAGTTTGAGATTCCTTCGAGAGGTTTGATTGGTTTGCGTTCTCAAATGCTTACCGGTACTGCGGGTGAAGCTGTAATGGCACACCGCCTTAGCGAATATAAACCATGGAAAGGACCTATTCCTGGAAGAAACAATGGTGTATTGATTGCTAAGTTTGGTGGTACTACTACCGCTTACTCAATTGATAAACTACAGGATAGAGGTTCGTTCTTTATTGATCCTGCTGAAGATGTATATGCTGGTCAGATAATAGCAGAGCATATTAAGCCAGGTGATTTGTACGTAAATGGTGTGGAAGCTAAAAAGCTTACCAACCACCGTGCAAGTGGTAGTGATGATAGCGTACGTATTACGCCAAAGATTCAAATGACGCTGGAAGAGTGTATGGAGTACATTCAGTTTGATGAGTGTATAGAAGTTACTCCTAAGAGCATTCGTCTTCGTAAGACTATTCTGGACGAAGAAGAGCGTAAGAAAGCGATGAAAAGTGGTAAGTCGCCGGTAGAATAGTTGATATTCTGCTTAATGATAAAAGAAGCTCATACAGTGATGTATGGGCTTCTTTGTTTTTGGGGATGATTAGCGGATTAACTGCGTGAGTCGTGAGTTTCGTGAGTCGTGAGGAATACAGAACATTGAACCACAGAGCCACTGGGGACACAGAGAAACACAGAGGATATTTTGTAATACAGAGGAATTCATGGAGAACCGCAAGCGGTTGAATACAGAACATTGAACCACAGAGCCACTTGCGACACAGAGAAACACAGAGGTGATTTTGTAGTACAGAGGGTACACAGAGAACCGCAAGCGGTGGAATACAGAACATTGAACCACAAAGCCACTGGTGACACAGTGAAACACAGAGGATATTTTGTAATACAGAGGAATTCACAGAGAACCGCAAGCGGTGGAATACAGAACATTGAACCACAGTGCCACAGGGAACACAAAGAAACACAGAGGTGATTTTGTAATACAGATGGTACACGGAGAACCGCAAGCGGTTGAATACTGTGTGCAATACTTATTAATTTATATACTTTAGTCTCTTATTTAATTTAAAATTATTCGTCATAACATTATTGATGAATAAAACAAGCCCTGATTATTGTCTACAAAACACGCTAATTCGGAATTAATGTCATATTTATTGTACATAATGTGACATTATGGCGCACTTAGTAGCTTCTTAAGGGTGATTATTGATCTGGTACAATGTTTGAGACTATAGGGATCAAACAACATTGTAAACAAATAAAAATTAAATAGTATGACAATCGTAAAAAGAAATCTCGGAAACATCAATCACGTATTTGATGAGTTATTAAATGGCTTTCCTACACTGGAAAATCATCAACACAACAACTGGCACACCGTTCCGGTAAACATTCATGAGACTAAAGATGCCTATCATCTGGAAGTACTTGCTCCGGGCAGAAAGAAAGAAGACTTTAAAGTAGAACTTGACAAGGGCTTACTGACTATTGGCTATGAGCAAAAAGAAGTAACAGCCGATGCGGATTACAAAACCGTAAGAAGGGAGTTTAAGTTTAAGAGTTTTAAAAGAACCTTTACCGTAGATGATGCTATCAATACCGATAATATTGAAGCCAAATACGAAGATGGTGTATTGAAACTTTTATTACCTAAAAAAGAGACTTTAACAGTAGCTCCTAAAACAGTTACTATACAATAAGAGACAAGTTTTGGTTTGGGTTAAGATTAGGGTGGTTTTTTTCAGCGGCAGGATTTCTATCCTGCCGTTTTTATGTAGATGCTTTCTTATAATATTAAATAATAAGCTGCTATCTGACAAATAGCTCCTACCAGTAAACCAATATATACTTCGGGTACTGTATGATTGCTTACCAGCAATCGGGCAGTACTTACCAATCCAGTAAGGAATATGGCCGCTATGATTACCAATGATATAGGTGCCTGATAATAGATGCTAAAGAATATAATAACTGTGAGCGCTCCACCCATTGCCATACCATGCAGACTGATCTTTATAAAGTTATTGATGACTACCCCAATAGAAGTAGAAATAAAGATGCCGAAATAGAAGAACTTTAATACGATGGGCTGATCGGTAAAATTGCGGCTTAAATAATACATCCACCAGTAAAAGAACATGGAAATAAAGAAGGGAATAATCCTTTCTTTCTGTGTACGGAGATACATATTTTCTATCAGCTTTAGCTTCCACATCAGAAAGACTGCAAAGCCTGGAAAGAAGGCTGTCATCCAGAATACAGAGAATGTTTTCATATGCAGTTCCCATGGATTAATTCCAGCAAACTCGAAAGGAAATATCCTGATGAGTAAGAAGAAGATATAGGTTGGAATGAACAGTGGATGGAAAATATACGAGATCAGTTTTCCAGTAAACAAGAGTGCAGGATGATGTTTGTTCTGATTCATTTTTTATAGTTCTTTTCTTAATCTGGCAACGGGAATATTCAGCATCTCGCGGTATTTGGCCACCGTTCTACGCGCCATCTTATAGCCTCTCTGAGAAATAATTTCGGTAAGTTCATCATCGCTTAATGGATTCTTTTTATCCTCGCCTTCTACTATTTCTATCATCACGGCTTTCAGTTCTTTATTACTTACTTCTTCACCTTCGCTATTGATAGTTTTATCACTAAAGAAATACTTCAGAGAGAAAGTACCATACTCTGTTTGCACGTATTTGCTATTGGCCACACGACTGATAGTAGAAATGTCGTACCCCGTTTTATCGGCAATAGTCTTTAGAATCATAGGCTTTAAGTCCGATTCATCGCCCGATAAAAAGAATGCTTTCTGATAATCAATTATGGCATTCATAGTAGACAATAAAGTATGCTGACGTTGCTTTATCAGATCGATAAACCACTTTGCCGAGTCTATCTTTTGTTTGATAAAAGTAACGGCTTCGCGTTGGCGTTTATCTTTCTTGGTACCAGCCTTATACTCCATCAGCATTTCTCTGTAACCATCACTCAGTCTGAGTTCCGGCGCATTCAACGAGTTTAAGCTAACTTCTATATTTCCATTCATGCTTACCACAAAGAAGTCGGGGAGTATATAATTATCCGCTTTACTATTGCCTACCAGATTGCTACCAGGCTTAGGGTTTAGTTTTACTATAATGCTGATAACATCCTTAAGTTGCTCGGTAGTAATATTCAATGAACGCTGAATTTTCTCATAGTGTTTTTTCGAGAATTCATCAAAGTATTTCTTCAGTATCTGTATGGCGAGATTAATGTCTTCGCCAGGTTCGCCCTTAGTTCTTTTAAGTTGTAAAATCAAACATTCCTGCAGGTTACGTGCACAGATGCCCGAAGGTTCGAACTGCTGAATAAGCTTCAGTATTTCTTCTATCTCGGCAGGGTCGGTTTCTATGTTCTGACGAAAAGCAAGGTCATCGGCAATAGAGAGTAATTCTCTGCGCAGGTAACCATCATCATCCAGACTACCCACTATCTGTTCGGCTATCTTGTATCTTCTTTCATCCAGATCCAGCATGCCCAGCTGATTTACCAGTGTTTCGTATGCACTATCCTCGTTTTTAATAGGAATAACTTTCTTATCATCTATTTCAGGATAGTTTTCATCCTGCATTTTATAAGCTGGTATTTCATCGTCACCCTCGCTGATGTATTCATCCAGATTCAGGTTGTCGTATTCATCCTCGCTCCCATCCAGTTCAAACTCTTCTTCAGTTTCTTCAAACTCATCTTTTATTTCATCATCAGCCACTTTTTCTTCTTCCGATTCTCCTAGTTCGAGCGCAGGATTTTCTTCCAGTTCCTGATTAATATATTCGGTAAGGTTTGCTGTGGGTATCTGCAATATCTTCATCAGCTGCACCTGTTGTGGAGTGAGCTTTAATCCTAATTTCTGTTGTATTGATAGACTCTGTGCCATAATTCCATCTAAAGACGGCAAATATATTATTAACCAAGTATCTAAGGTTATTTATAGTAGATAGATTTGGAATACAAGGAGATAGGAGGTAAAATATAGGAGTCAGGAGAATACAGAATACAAGGCAAAGAGGCGAAGGCAAGGAGGAATACACTAATCGTGAGTCGTGAGTTACGTGAGTCGTGATGTTTGAATACAATAAAAGAAATTATACTATTGTCTGAGGATATAATTCTTGTCTGTTTCTGATACGTTTTCCGCTAAAAAATAAAGCTGTACCTATACATACAAATGCGATCTGTGTAAATGTTAACCGTTGTATCATACATACCTGTACCAAAACAAATAAAGTACAGATAGCACCTTCGCCCATAATATAACTGGTATAGCTTTCTTCTTCCTGCAAGGCCAGTCCACAGGAAACCACACTGCCCATACCTGGGAATATTAATAGTAACCAACCTGGAATAAGGTAGTTATGGAAAGGCGTATGTTGTAAATCCTGTACAGAATATCCCAATGACTGACCTGTAGGATCTGTAATAAAATGATAGGCTCCGTAAATGGCTGCAGTGGCAGTAACAGCTAAGAGAATAATTGATATATGGCGTGCAATTTTCATCGTTATTATATTTAGTACAAAACTAAAACGAATAAAAGAGGGAAAAAATGATATTTAGTTAAAAAAGATATGACAGTTGTGTAGTTAACAGATG
>JBAXVH010000330.1:0-1967 GCA_037129215.1 Bacteroidota bacterium
GAGAGGAATAGTTCCAGTCCTTTTCTTTTATCATCAGTTAGCTCGTAACTAATACATTCTGTATAGTATTTTCTCAGGTCATAATGCTCAAAGCTGTTCTGTTCCAGCACAATATCCAGATTGTTTACTCCATAGCCCGTAGCAATATTAAATGCTGCAATAAAGTCTTTGTCTATTGGTTTATTAGCTACCCATGCGGCAAAAACAAATGGTAAGCCCGTGAAATCTTTCCAGGCTTTCGCCAGATCATAGTAATAGGTAGTCATAGCAATTTGTTCCAATGCTCTATCTCCAATTACAACTGCAGCAGTAGTTCCTTTAATATGGTCCCTGAAATCTTCAGTAGCTTCTTTAAAGATTACATCTTTCTTCCAGTAATATTTCAATAATATTTTGGCAAGATTTACAGAAGTTCTGCTTTGATAGTCGAGTATAACCGTTTCTATTTTATCCATTTCTACTTCACTAAAGATAGCCACAGAATCTACTTTATCTTCTGCACCAATACAGAAGTCGGAAATAATATGGTATTCCTTCAGTTTAGGAATTACTGCTACCGGTACAAGACCAATATCTATTTCGTCTGTCAATAATTTTTGTGCAAGCAAAGCAGGATATTCTTCAATAATATTCCACTCGTTCTTATCAAATCCAAGCAATAATGGTTTGGTATTCAAATAACTTACGGCACCAATTCTAATCTTCTTATTCAATTACGTTATTTTTGCGGCAAATAAACAGCATTGATTAATAATAAATGTTGACTTTGCTCAATAAATGATAAATAAGAACTAAAAATGGAATTAACACAGCTTACTGCTATTTCTCCTGTTGATGGACGTTACCGCTCTCAAACCGCTTCTCTTTCGGCTTATTTCTCTGAATTTGCATTAATTAAATATAGAGTACATGTAGAAGTAGAATACTTTATATTCTTGTCCGAAAAGAAGTTTTTCAAGCTCCCAAAAGCTACCGTTACTTTATTAAGAGAAAGGGTGGAAGCGTTTTCTATTCAAGATGCAGAAGCGATTAAAACAATAGAAAAAACTACCAATCATGATGTAAAGGCAGTAGAATATTTCCTGAAAAACATATTGAAAGATGCTAAAGCAGAAGGTATTACCGAATGGATTCATTTTGGACTTACCTCTCAGGATATCAATAATACAGCCATTCCATTGTCTATAAAAGATTTTATGGAGCAGACTTATTTGCCTGCTATTATTAATATAAAACATCAGATAGCCAATCAGGCAAAACAGTTTAAGAATGTAACTATACTTGCCAGAACACATGGACAGCCTGCTTCACCTACGACTTTTGGTAAAGAAATGAAAGTGTATGAGGCTCGTTTAGAAAAACAAATAAAAAATTTGCAGAACATAAAAATCCAAGCAAAATTAAATGGAGCCAGTGGCAATTGGAATGCTCATCTGGCAGCATACCCAAAAATTAATTGGATGAAATTCACTAAAGATTTTATAAATGGGTTAAATAAAAATCGAACTCAAAAACTAGAAGCTAACCTTATTACAACTCAAATAGAATGTCATGATAGTTATGTTGCAGTTTTTGATACAGTCAGAAGAATAAATACGATTCTGCTAGATTTTAATCAAGATATGTGGAGATACATTTCAGATAATTGGATAATCCAAACTCCAAAGAAAGGGGAAGTGGGTTCTTCTACGATGCCACATAAAATAAATCCTATTGATTTTGAAAATAGTGAAGGAAATCTGGGTCTCGCAAATGCATTATTTGAATTTTTTGCTCGCAAACTTCCTATTTCCAGACTCCAACGTGATTTATCAGATTCTACAGTAGAAAGAGCTTTTGGTACTGCTTTTGGGCATTCATATCTAGCTTATACATCGCTCCTGAAAGGTCTCAGTAAAATATCTGTTAATGAAAATAAGATTAAAGAAGATTTACTCGCTCATCCTGAAGTAATTGCTGAAGCCATT
>JBAXVH010000331.1:0-1955 GCA_037129215.1 Bacteroidota bacterium
GCCTTACCCGACTGAAGTGCTTCAATCAAGGGTAACCTGCCTATCACCATTGCTTCTTTTTTGACTTGCATATTATGCTAATTTCAATAATCCTTTTAATAATAATAATTCTACCCTTTGCAATGCAATCACCGATAAGGAATCGGTAATTACGCCATCGTTTACCATCCTGAATGCTTCTACAAGAGAAAGCTTTTTTACTACAAGCTGCTCGGTATCTTCGGGCATGGCACTATGTTGCGATAAATCGGAAGCCAGATAGATATAACTGTATTCATCCGACACAGAATTTGATAGATGCGCATTTCCTAAAAGCTCCCAATGTTGTGCTACCAGTCCTGTTTCTTCTTCCAGTTCTCTCTTAGCTGCTACCAAAGGTTTTTCTTCGTAAGGACATCCACCTTCAGGTACTTCCCAGCTATAAGATTCGGTAGGAAAACGATACTGTCCTACCAGGTAAGTGTTCATGTCTTTATCTACCGGAACAATAGCTATTGCTATGTTCTTAAAATGTACTTGTCCATAGACCCCTTTATTACCAGCAGGATTTATTACATCATGATGAATAACCTTAATCCATTGGTTTTCATAAACCGTTTGTTCATCCAGTATAGTCCATGGGTTATTCAGAAATTCGTTGTTCATATCTCGAAAATAGATGCAAATGTACGGGCAAATAATAATGGAAGATAGTTAATGGATAATTGATGATTGATAATGGGTAATTGATAATGGATGATTGATAATGGGTAAATGAAAAATCCCCCTGATTACTCAGAGGGACTTGTCAATGTATTCTGTATTAATTATCAAATTGTCACATTATCAAATTATCACATTGGATTTTATTTCAATCCAAATGCTTTCTTCACTTTAGGAACGAAATCCAGTTTTTCCCAGGTAAACAATTCCACTTTTACTTTCTTCACTTTACCATCCGGGCTTTTAAATTCCTTAGTTACTACTTCATTCTTACGACCCATATGTCCATAAGCTGCAGTTTCGCTATAGATAGGGGTACGTAATTTTAGTCTTTGTTCTATAAAGTAAGGACGCATATCAAATACGCCTTCTACTATTTTAGCTATCTGACCATCGGTCTTTTTAACCTTAGCAGTACCATAAGTATTAATATAAATACCCATTGGCTGAGCAACACCAATTGCATAAGAAACCTGTACCAGTACTTCATCGCAAACACCTGCGGCAACAAGGTTTTTAGCTATATGACGGGTAGCATAAGCAGCAGAACGATCCACTTTACTTGGATCTTTACCACTGAAAGCACCACCACCATGAGCACCCTTACCACCGTAAGTATCTACAATAATTTTTCTACCGGTTAAACCAGTATCACCATGCGGCCCACCAATAACAAACTTACCGGTTGGGTTGATATGATACTTGATTTTATCGTTGAAAAGATGTGCAAATTTCTTGTACTTAGCCTTTACTCTAGGGATAAGTATTTTTACGATGTCTGCCTTTATCTTAGCAAGCATCACGTCTTCTTTATCGAAGTCGTCATGTTGAGTTGATACTACAATAGCATCAATTCTTACAGGCTTGTTATTATCATCATACTCCAAAGTAACCTGACTTTTAGCATCAGGACGTAAGTATTTAATTTGTTTATTCTCTCTGCGTAAAGCAGCAAGCTCAATCAATACTTTGTGAGCAAGATCCAAAGCCAAAGGCATGTAATCATCGGTTTCGTTGGTTGCATAACCAAACATCATACCCTGATCGCCAGCACCCTGATCTTCTTTTTTCTTCTTGTCAACACCCTGATTAATGTCTGGGCTTTGTTCGTGAATAGCAGAAATCACTCCACAAGAATTAGCTTCAAACATATACTCGCTCTTGGTGTAACCAATTTTCTTGATTACATCTCTTGCGATTGTTTGTACATCTAAATATGCTTTGGATTTTACTTCACCAGCAAGTACTACCTG
>JBAXVH010000332.1:0-1948 GCA_037129215.1 Bacteroidota bacterium
GATTTACTTTTGTAAATATTTCATTGTAAAATTAACCAGCATTAATAAATTATTTAACCTCACTGTGTATGAAAAAAACAATACTTAAAGTTTCTTTTTCAGTAACTTTTATTCTTTTCGCATTACTATTTAATAGTATAAGTTTACATGCTCAGATTATAAATGAGGGTTTTGAAGAAACTCAATGGGCTAATCCTGGAAATGCAACTTCAGGTACTGTATCAGTTACAAGTGCTACAAGTACTATGACGTACTTTACCAATCCATCAAGATCAAGTTCTTCCTTTACCAGTAATGCAGCGTATGCAGGTACTTTCGATGCATCTTCTACTGCAGCAGCTACTGCTACTAAAACCTCTTATACTGTTTCTTATACCTCAAGTGGTTTAAATACTTCCCCTAATGCAGGTACCTGGTATTATTCTTCAGGAGCATCAAGCAGTGATACAAAATTATCAAAAGCACATTCCAACAACAGATCATGGCAGATGAATCAGAGTGGTTATCTGATTACTCCTGTAATTAATGGTGGTATTGTTTCCGTTACTTTCTGGGCAGCCTCTTCCGGTACAGGTAATGTATTTATTGGTGCAAATACTGCTACTGCTAATCAGGTTCCACAGAGCTATGGTACAAAATCTACTTCTAATGGATTTACTTCAGCTGTTCAGTCTTTTGCTGTTGGAGGAGCCATGCAGTCTTATTCCTATAATACCGTAATTACTGCTGGAGCAGCACAATTAGGAATCTTTAGCGCATTAAGTAGTTCAGTTTATCTTGATGATATTATAATTGATGTTAACTCTGGTACTCAAGCTTCTGTTACAACAGGAAATACTGTTACACCTATTTCTCAAACAACTGCGGGTGTTTCCGGAACTATAACTGCGAATACTCCTGCTCCAAATGCTATTGTAATTGCAAGTGGTGTTTGTTATACTACATCTTCTTCTGCTCTTCCCGATACAAGTGCTGCATTTAATCATACATCTGATGGTCCATCAAATGTTACTGCTGGTAGTATTAGTAGCGCTTTAACCGGTTTAACACCAAACACAAATTATTGTGTAAGAGCTTATGCTATTACTACTGCAGGAATTGTATATGGTAATAAAGTATGCTTTAATACTTTAGCAACAATTGCTCCGGTTATTACTACAAACGCTATAAATGTATTATCATCTGTTGCTGCTACCTGTAGTGGAAATATCAGTGATTCAGGTGGCTTGAAAATAGATTCAAGTGGAGTATGCTGGAATACAACTGGTAATCCTACAGTGAATGATAATATTTCAAAAGATGGTAATTCTACCAGCTTTATCAGTTCAATTACCGGATTAAAACCTTGTACAAAATACTATGTAAGAGCTTATGCTGCTAATTCAAAAGGTATTTCTTATGGAGCAGAACTTAATTTCACTACTGCTTGTGTACCTTCATTATTAGCATCTCCTGCAGTATTAAACTTTGGTTTAGTACCTATCGGAAATTCTGCTACTTTAAGCTATGTATTAACAGGAGCATTATTATCTCCTGCTGCAGGAAATATAACTGTTACTGCACCTGCAGGTTGTTTAATATCACTTCCAGGAGGATTACATTCTGCAACACTAACTATTCCTTATACAGGAGGATCATTATCGCCAACTACAATCAATGTTTATTTTAGTCCTTCTAAATATGGATATATCAGCGATTCTATAGTTCATAACGGAGGAGGTGCAGTTGCTCCAAATATTCAACAGGTTAAAGTATCTGGATTGGGATCTCAACCTGATAATGTTTATTCAAATGTTGGTATAGATTTCTGGACAGGCTTTGGTTATGTAGAAGAAATGTCTAACAATAAAGCCAACATGTCTGTATACGTTGCAGCTGGTGATCAGGATGCCGTTGTAAATGTTGATATACCAGGTTTAGGTTGGTCATATCCAGGTAATCCTATCAC
>JBAXVH010000333.1:0-1937 GCA_037129215.1 Bacteroidota bacterium
CCATAATCCTAATGATGTTTATAATGATGCCAGTTTATTTGTTGCCTGCAACTGGAGTGGCGTACCTGGCATTACAGGAACAGTATCTACTACTACTGCCGTAAATTCCTGCAACTCTGCCCCCACCGGACCAGGTGTTACGCCTAATCAGACTGCAGAGCCAAAGATTTTCAAGGGCCATGATTATCTGTTGATGATCAGTCATTATTCTACTTATCAAAATGGCTATCACATAAGATTTACAGGGGGGACTGCAGTAATATCCGACACTACTGTACCAAGAGTAAAAGAAGCAACAGCATTCTGCGATGGAACTACTATAAACCTGGTACTTAGCAATAGTATGGTTTGTAATACACTGGCAGTTGATGGCAGCGATTTTACACTATCTCCGCCCATTGCAAATGTGATAAGCGCAAGCAGTAATTGTAAGGGTGGATATGAATTTGATTCCGTTACACTTACCCTGAATAAATCGCTTCCTCCAGGAAATTATACTATCACCATTCAAAACGGAACCGATAAAAATACCATACAGGATATATGTTTCAAAGATGTTCCGGCAGGTACGGTATTGCCTGTTACTGTCTTTCCATTATCCGAAACACCAATGGATAGTGTTAAGCCTGGTGCCTGTAATCCCAATAGTATTGATCTTCTTTTCAGACGCCCAATAAAGTGTAGCAGCATTGCCCCCGATGGTAGCGACTTTGTAATTACAGGTCCTTCTCCTGTATCTATAAAGAGTGCAGTAGGAAATTGTAATGCATTAAATGTAAGTTCTGTTATTACACTGAATCTAAAATCACCCATTAATATTGGGGGCACTTATTCTATACAATTAAAAAATGGCACAGATGGAAATACCATAATTGATGAGTGTGGTTTTACTACTTCTCCTCAAACTAAAAGCTTTTATAATAAGCAGGGTATCTCAGCAAAATTCACCACACAGATAAGGTATAATTGTAAATTAGCCGACACTATATATTACCTTCATGATGGTAATAGTAGTACCAGTAGCTGGCTATGGACTTTTGATGATGGCAGCGTTAGTACTTTACAAAATCCTTTGCCTAAAATATATACGCATAGTGGTATACGATTCACACATTTAAAAGTTGCCAATAAAGATTGCGTTGATACTGTTACACTTCCATTTGTAGTTAGTCTATCCAGTTACAAAGCTGCTTTTGATGCTACCGAATATGTATGCCCGGTCGAAGTAGCTTCATTTGTAAATAATAGTACAGGGAACATAGCTACTTACAACTGGAGTTTTGGTAACGGAAATTCATCTGTTTTACAAACACCCTCTCCACAGTCTTATATAGCAGTAGGCAGTAAAAAAGATTACATTGTTCAACTGATTATTGAAGATACTACTGCAGGATTAATTTGTTACGACACTGCTTATAAAACCATAACTGCAGTGCCAGGATGCCTTATTACAGTTCCCGGCGCCTTTACTCCTAACGGCGATGGACTGAACGATTATCTCTATCCTTTAAATGCCTACAAAGCAAAGAATCTGAACTTCAAAGTATATAATCGTTATGGCCAGCTGGTGTTTGAAACTACCGACTGGACTATCAAGTGGGATGGTACCGTAAATGGTCAGAAACAAGACCCTGGTACATACTTATGGATGCTTCAATATATAGATAACAATACTGGTAAACAAGAAGCGCAGAAAGGAACAGTAGTCCTGATGCGTTAACCAGATAATTCCTTCATTTAAATTAAGTATAAATTAAAATCTGACTAAGAAAGCAGTTTATAAATCTGGAGAGTCTTTTCGGTATAAAATTTGTTATTACATAAAATAATTATAGAAAGGGTTTATTCCCATCAACAGTTTTAAAATATAACATGAGTAGAATCATCAGATACTTTGGTTTACTGTTTTGTTCGATAATAATGCATTCTGCATATGC
>JBAXVH010000334.1:0-1933 GCA_037129215.1 Bacteroidota bacterium
CAATGGAGGAGGTTCCTTATACGAAGTAATTCAGATGGTTGAACTCTTTATTAAAGGTGGCCCTGTAGTGCAGGTAAGAGACAAAGAAGGTAAATCTTCTGTACCTCCTTACAGAAGTGGCGCATTAATTTATGATGGTCCTTTAACTGTAATGGTAAATGAAGGAAGTGCATCTGCAAGTGAAATTTTTGCAGCCGCTATACAGGATTATAAAAGAGGAATTATAATAGGCAGTACTTCTACTTATGGAAAAGGTACAGTTCAAAAGAATATGCCTTTAGGTAAACGTTATGATTTCTTCTCAGACCATTCTGAATTTGGTGCGATAAAACTTACTTTCCAGAAATTTTACCGTATTAATGGTGGTTCTACACAATTAAAAGGTGTTAATTCGGATATTGTTTTACCTGATGCATATGATTATTTAAAAATAAGAGAAAAGGATAATCCTGCTGCTTTACCATGGGATGAAATCTCTAAAGCTAAATTTGATAAATGGGAATCCAATATTGATTTAAATAAAGTAATTACAGATGAAAATAATGCAGTAAAGGCGAATGATGCGTTCAAATTTATTCAATCAAATACTGCATGGTTAGCAAAGAAAAATGATGCTCCAATCAATTTAAATCTTGCTAAATATAAGGCAGAACAAAAGCTGGTTAGACTAACTGTTTCTCAGAATCAGAATCTTACCAAATTAAAGAAAGAGATGGATATCCATTCTATGGAAGCAGATAAAGACAAGTTTGAAAACAATCCTGACAAATCGAAAGGAGACCGTTATAAAGCATGGCTAAAATCTCTAAAGACTGATTTATATATTCAGCAATCTGTGAAGGTTATAGAAGATATGATTAATTCTGCAAAAGAGACAACTTCAAATTAGTAATTCAGTAAAGAATGTTTACCATTAATTGTAAAGGGCAGCTGATTTCATTAGAACAGCCCCTCATAATGGGCATTATTAATACTACTACCGATTCTTTTTATGCCGACAGCAGGCAGACTTCGGTTGATAGAGTCTTGTTCACTGCAGAAAAAATGATTTCAGAAGGTGCTACCATACTCGATATTGGAGGACAAAGTACCCGACCTGGACATATTATTCATACTGAAGAAACAGAACTAAAGGCTGTTCTTCCAGCCATAGAAGCTATTTCCAAGAGGTTCCCTGAAATTGTTATTTCTATTGATACTTATCGAAGTAAAGTGGCTAATTATTCATGTAGTGCAGGTGCATCTGTTATAAATGACATTAGCGGTGGCAGTGACCCCGATATGTTTTCAGTTGCTGCTATTTCCAAGGCTGTATATATATTGATGCATATAAAAGGTACTACTGATACAATGCATCATCAAAAAGAGTATAGCAATATCCTTACAGAGATTTCCGACTACTTTATTCATAAATCTTATGATTGCTATAATGCTGGCATTAAAGATGTAATACTCGACATTGGTATTGGGTTTAGTAAGTCGATTGAAGAAAACTATTTCCTACTTAAGAACCTAAATGTTTTTGCAGCCTTAGACTTACCATTATTAATTGGATTATCCCGTAAATCATTCATTTATAAAGCCTTAGGAACTTCGCCCGATGATGCATTGAATAGTACTACAGCATTAAACTTTCTATCCCTTACTAAAGGTGCAAAAATTCTGCGTGTTCACGACGTAAAAGAAGCCGTTGAATTAGTTAAATTGTGGCAGCTGTATAAAGGACAATAATAAGCATTAATATTGTGCCTCCCAGGTCTTTTTACCCTCTTTGAAACTTTCAATTGTTTTCTGATAAGACTCTTTATCAGTTGTTGCTTTATCCATAGCTTTTTGTTCTACCATGATTGCTTCTTCTTTATTGCCAAGCTTATATAATAGCTGGGCGTAAGTATCCATAAATTCAGGAGCATTGCTTTCTGCGAACGATTGT
>JBAXVH010000335.1:0-1933 GCA_037129215.1 Bacteroidota bacterium
ACAATTAACTTACCCCACAAACCATCAAAACCTCTTCTAATACTTTTCTATTATTGGATAAACGAGGTACTTTATGTTGTCCGCCAAGCTTTCCTTTCTGACGCAACCACTGGTTAAAGCTACCCGGTTCAAGCTTATTAATTATAGGACTTCTGAGTGCCATATCCTTGTACCTTTTGGCCTCATAATCGCTATTCAGTTTCATTAAAGCGGAGTCCAGTTCGGTAGTGAACTTATTGATACATTCCGGCTCTTTAGAAAACTCAATCAACCATTCATGCGCACCATTATTATCATCACTAAAATAGACCGGTGCAGCCGTATAATCGCTTACCACGGAGTTTGTATTTTTACTGGCAATAGCAATTGCTTTGTCAGAATTATCTATTATCACTTCTTCGCCAAAAGCATTGATAAAATGTTTCAGTCTACCGCTAACCCTTATTCTATAGGGGTTTAAAGAGGTAAACTCGATAGTATCGCCAATAAGATAGCGCCACAATCCACCGTTGGTAGTAATAACGAGGGCATACTGTTTTCCCAGCTCTACATCTCTGTAACCAATGGTTCTTGGCTCGGGTTTACCGTACTCCTCTATAGGCATAAACTCGTAGAAGATACCATGATTCAGAAACAGTTGCATGCCATCGTCCAGAGGAGAAGTCTGCGCAGCAAAGAAGCCTTCGCTGGCATTGTAAATTTCCATGTAATTAATAGGATGACCAATCAACCTTTTAAACTGATCCTGATAAGGCGTAAAAGAAACGCCACCATGAATGTATAGTTCCAGATTTGGCCATACTTCTATCAGACTATTCTTGCCGGTAATCTCGAGTATCTTTTTAATCAGCACCACCGTCCAGGTAGGAACCCCACTGATAGAAGTTACATTTTCTTCAATAGTGCTTAATGCAAGCATTTCTATTTTCTCTTCCCATTCGTCCAGCAAGGCAATACTTAATTCGGGCGTACGAAGCCATTGACCCCAGAAGGGTGCATTCTGCAACAGTATGGCGCTAAGATCGCCGTAGTTGATATCATCATTAATATTTTTTATCTGATGACTACCGCCTACTACCAATCCTTTTCCGGTAAGTAAATCGCTATCGGGATTAAATTTATAATAGAAGCTCAGAACATCTTTAGTACCCTGATAATGGCAATCGTATAAACTCTGTTCTGTAACGGGTATGAACTTGCTTTTATCGCTGGTAGTTCCACTGCTTTTAGCAAACCAGTTTACGGGGGTATTCCACAAAAGGTTTTGTTCCCCTTCCATCATTCTTTCAATGTAGGGCTTTAAATCGTCGTACTCATGTATGGGAATTGCCTTTTTAAAGTCGCGGATGGAGTAGAGATTATTCAGCTGATATTTTCTACCTATTTCGGTATATTGGCCATGGGTGCCTATATCCTGTAGTACTTCTCTTTGTATTTCACCTGCATGATCTATCCACTGACTTACCTGCCAGTTGCGCAATCTTGCTAAACGAGATATAGCGGGACTTAATAAATTCATACAGCTTGATAGGTCGCAAAATACTTATTGATTTCCAATTATAGCAATTTATTGTAAAATACTTATTCAGACAGTATACAGGAGATAGGAGTCAGGAGTCAGAATAATACAAAAGGCAGTGGCAAGTTACCGGTTACCAGTAAACAGAAACTTGTAACGTTTTATCTAAAAAATGTAAGTGTATATTCCTACCTATTTTCTCCTATAGCCTCGTTGCTGGTATCTCTCATACCCATATCGATAATCCAGTCTTTACGTTTAAGTTCAAAGTTAGTACCCAGATAAAGTCTTTTTACTTCATCATCTGCCGCTAATTCTTCTGCGGTACCATGTTTGTAAATTTTACCTTCTATTAATAAATAAGCTCTATCGCAAATGGATAAAGTTTCGTTTACATTATGATCGGTAATAAGG
>JBAXVH010000336.1:0-1933 GCA_037129215.1 Bacteroidota bacterium
GGACAAGATGGAGCATACTTAGCTGAGTTTCTTTTAAAAAAAGGATATGAAGTACATGGTATTAAAAGAAGAAGTTCTTTGTTTAATACAGGTCGTATTGATCATTTTTATGAAGATCCACATATTCCTAATCGTCACCTAACATTACATTATGGCGATTTAACTGACAGTACAAATCTGATTCGAATAATTCAGGAAGTTCAACCAGATGAAATATACAATCTGGCTGCTATGAGTCACGTACATGTTAGTTTTGAGACTCCTGAATATACAGCTAATGCCGATGGTATAGGTACACTAAGAATACTGGAAGCTGTAAGACTTTTGGGTCTTATCAAGAAAACCAGAGTATATCAGGCATCTACTTCTGAACTTTATGGTTTAGTTCAGGCAGTACCTCAAAGTGAAACTACTCCTTTTTATCCACGTTCTCCATACGCCGTTGCTAAACTATACGGATACTGGATTACTGTAAACTATCGTGAAGCTTATGGAATGTACGCTTGTAATGGTATTTTATTTAACCATGAATCGCCTAACAGAGGAGAAACATTTGTAACCAGAAAAATTACCCGTGCAGTTGCTAAAATCGCTTTAGGATTACAAAAAGATTTGTTTTTGGGTAATTTAAATGCACAGCGTGACTGGGGACATGCAAAAGATTATGTAGAAGGAATGTACCTGATTTTACAACAAGAAAAACCAGAAGACTTTGTACTTGCAACTGGTATCACTACTCACATCAGAGATTTTGTAAAGATGGCGTTTGCTGAAGTTAACATTGAAGTTGCTTTTAAAGGCGAAGCTGAAAACGAAATTGGATATGTAGTTAATAATGGAGGAAATGAGTTTGTAGCAATTGGTTCAGAAGTTGTAAAAGTTGATCCAAGATATTACCGTCCAACCGAAGTTGATTTACTTATTGGAGACCCATCTAAAGCAAACAAAAAACTTGGTTGGTTCCCAAAATATGACTTACAAATGCTTGTAAAAGAAATGGTTGCTGCAGATGTTGAACTATTTAAAAAAGAGAAACATCTTAAAGATAGTGGTTTCAGTATCAACAACAACGCTGAATAACAAATGAACAAACAAGACAAAATATACATTGCAGGTCATCGTGGAATGGTTGGAAGTGCTATTGTAAGGAAACTAAAATTAGAAGGATTCAATAACATTATTACCAGAACTTCCAAAGAATTAGACTTAAGAAATCAACAAGCAGTTAATGATTTCTTTACTTCCGAAAAACCTGAATATGTTGTACTTGCAGCCGCTAAGGTTGGGGGTATTGTTGCCAATAATACCTACCGAGCTGAGTTCATATATGATAACTTAATGATGGAGGCTAATGTAATACATGCTGCCTACCTGAATAAGGTTTCAAAGCTTTTATTCTTAGGCTCATCCTGCATTTATCCTAAACTAGCTCCTCAACCTTTAAAAGAGGAATATTTATTGCAGGGATATCTTGAGCAAACAAATCAGCCTTATGCAATTGCTAAGATCGCTGGTATAGAACTTTGCGATTCTTATAGAAGTCAGTATGGTTGCAATTTCATCTCCGCTATGCCTACTAATTTGTATGGTCCTAATGATAACTATGATTTAGAAAAATCGCATGTACTACCTGCACTATTAAGAAAGTTTATTACTGCTAAGAAAAACGAGGTTGCCACTGTTGAACTATGGGGAACAGGAACACCTAAAAGGGAATTTTTACATGTAGATGATTTAGCTGCAGCTTGTTACTTCCTATTAGAAAATTATAACGAAAAAGGATTAGTAAACATTGGTTGTGGTGAAGATGTAACAATTCTTGAATTGGCAGAGATAGTAAAGAAAACAGTTGGCTATAAAGGAGATATTGTTTTTGATACCAGTAAACCAGATGGCACTATGCGTAAGTTGATGGACATTTCAAAAATAAAAT
>JBAXVH010000337.1:0-1930 GCA_037129215.1 Bacteroidota bacterium
CACAACACCCCTTTGGCTTTTCTGCATATACAGTAATACTGAAAATACCCGTATTGCCTGTTTTAAATTCCTGTAGTTCTACAGCAGATAGATAGTTACTCAATATATCGTCAGGAATAATTATAGCCTTCTCTTTCTGCAGTGTAATGTTGGTAAATCCATTCGCTTGTATCAGTTCCATATACACTTCTTTTTGTATAGCCCCCGATACACATCCTGCATACATCTCCGCATCTTTACGCAGCCCTTCAGGTAGTTTTCCTACCAGCACTACATCAGAAATACTAAAGTGACCACCCGGTTTCAGTACCCGGTAAATTTCTTTAAATACCCCATCTTTATTAGGTACAAGGTTCAAAACACAATTGCTCACTATTACATCTGCAATATCCGCCGTTACAGGCATTTTTTCTATATCACCCAAACGAAACTCTACGTTATTAAATCCTCTCTTATCCGCATTAATTCTCGCCTTATTAAGCATCGCCTCAGTAAAGTCTATACCAATTACTTTACCGGTTTCACCAGCTTCAGCTCTTGCTACAAAACAGTCGTTGCCCGCACCACTACCCAGGTCTATTACAGTATCACCCTTCTTTATTCTGGCAAACTGTGTAGGCAATCCACAACCCAGTCCAAGGTCTGCATCAGCGTTGTAGCCTTCCAGTGCAGTATAGTCATCACTCATTATGTTGTACACTTCCGTACTACAGCCACCAGCCCCACAGCAAGACGACTGATTGGTTTCTTTATCCTGTAGCGCTATCTCGCTATACTTCTGTCTTACTATTTCTTTTAATTCATCATCTGTTGACATATAATGTATTTTAAATTAAATTATAATCGTATTTTACCGATAGGTATAATTAAAAAAATATCAACAACACTTTATAGATGTTGCAGTATATTTTCCAAAAAATTCATTCATAAATTGCTTGGCATTATTCCATTCCTTTTCATCTATACAGTAGCAAACCTTTGCACCCTCTATATCTCCTTTTATAAGTCCGGCTTCTTTCAACTCCTTTAAATGCTGCGATACCGTGCTTTGCGATAAAGGTAACTCTTCTACTATATCGCCACAAATGCAAGCCTGTTTCTTTATAAGCAGATTTAGTATAGCTACTCTTGCCGGATGCGATAGCGCCTTTGCATACTTCGCAATCCTGTTATCCTTTACCGAAAATTCCTCTGCTTTTGTAATGCCCATCTTGTTTTTATTATCGCAATATTACGATACAATTATATTCCAACCAAATATTTTAATGTAGAATACATATATCAACAAAAAAACCGCCCCATTACTGAGGCGGTTCCTTACTTTAACTTATTAAAACTTATGAAAACGAAAACTATTAGAAAGAATATTTAATTCCAAACTGTCCCTGCCAACGTGAATTGATAGGATCTACAGTATAGTATTGTCCATTGTTAGAACCTGGTAAATACTGGAAGTAAGGAGTTTTAGGGGAAGGTGCAGTTGTAACTGCAGTTCCGTTTTGTGTAGCAGTACCTGTAGTAACCATACCTAAGAAATTAGCAGTATAGTTATTTACGTTGGTCACAAAGTAAATCTTACCCCAGTCGCTATTGATTAAATTAGCAACATTAAATACATCCAATGAAAGGGTAAGTGCATGTTTAGCACTGAATTTAAATTCATGTGTTATCTTCATATCAAGACTCTTATTCCATGGAGTTCTTAAACCATTACGCTCAGCATATTGCCCACGACGTGTTTTAAGATAATCATCACCACTAATAAAGTTATTTAAATCTAACCATTGTTGATGAGCAGTATAAGTTCCCTTATCCACTAAATGAGCATCAGCCTCATCCACAGGAATGTATGGTAATGATGCATTCGATTTATTGTTGAATGGAGCACCAGTATATATTAAGCTGTATGGGTTACCAGACTGTGCATTAT
>JBAXVH010000338.1:0-1922 GCA_037129215.1 Bacteroidota bacterium
ATATAATGGAATTTACCAGCAACTGTTAATCATACATGGAATTTTATTTTAAATCAAAAAGAGTTGGAATATCACTAAAGCCCCTACTTTTGGTTTCGCAAAGCGCAGCAAGCAAAAATGGCTGTTCATATTGCAAACCATTAAATATTCTATAGTATGCTTACAATAACATTGATACAATCTACACTGCACTGGGAAAATGTAGAGGCCAACCTGAAGATGTTTCAGGAGAAAATAGAGTCTATTACCAAACATTCTCATATTATCATTTTACCCGAAATGTTTAATACCGGATTCTCTACTCAATCTACTCATCTTGCCGAAACAATGGATGGCAAAACGGTGGAATGGATGAAGACGATGGCAATAAAAAATAAGTCGATTATTACCGGTAGCCTGATGATAAAAGATGCAGGTCATGTTTATAACAGACTGCTATGGGTATTGCCCAATGGAGAACATTATCAGTATGATAAAAGACACCTGTTTAGCTATGCAGATGAAGATGAACAATTTACTGCGGGTACAAAAAGACTGATAGCATCGGTAAATGGATGGAGACTGAACCTGCAGATTTGTTATGACCTACGTTTTCCTGTATGGGCAAGACAAACCTATGGCGTACATCCTGAATTTGATATTCTGGTGTATGTGGCTAACTGGCCCGATAGACGCAAGCATGCCTGGAAATCTTTACTGGTAGCGAGAGCAATAGAAAACCAATGTTATGTAATTGGGGTAAACCGTGTGGGCAAAGATGGCGAGGGACATGAATACGGTGGTCATAGTATGGTAATAGACCCGCTGGGAGAAGTAGAGTATCATAAAGCCGAAAGAGAAGACATACATACTTTTACGCTGGATAAAGCTGAGCTGAATCATATACGCAACCGCTTTCCGTTTTTACAGGATGGCGACAACTTTACTTTGAGACATAAGTAGTGGAAGAAAAAGTTGCTGGTTGCGAGTTACAAGTTACCAGTTCATATTATTGATATAAAAAGAAATTGCCAGTTATCTGGATTGCTTTAACAGCAACTGATAACTGGCAATTTTATGTTTAAGACTTTGTGTGAAGAAAGTCTATAGAGTAATTATCTGTTCTCTTCCAGGGCCATTGGAAACATACTTAACATCGGCTCCTACAAATTGATTGATGAAGTTGATATAAGTAGTCATATCCTGTGGCAACTCGGAAGGATTTTTAAGACTGGTAGTATCCATATTCCAACCTTTGAAAGCCTGCAATACAGGTTGCACATTCATCCTGCTCATCTGATAAGGAACCTGCTCGGTAATAGTACCATTAATATCATAAGCCTTACAAACCTGTAGTGTTTCAAAAGAATCCAGCACATCGGCTTTAGTCATAATAATCTTGGTAACCCCATTAATCATACAAGCAAAACGAAGGGCTACTAAATCTATCCAGCCACAACGTCTTGGACGGCCAGTGGTTGCACCAAACTCGCTCCCTATTCTACGAATTTCTTCTCCTACAGCATCATCCAGTTCCGAAGGGAATGGACCACCACCTACACGGGTACAATATGCTTTGGACACACCCAATACATCGTTAATCTGTTTTGGAGAAACACCCAGACCAGTACAAACGCCAGCGGAAATAGTATTGGAAGAAGTAACAAACGGGAAGGTGCCAAAGTCAATATCCAGCATACTTCCCTGTGCTCCTTCTGCTAGTACTTTCTTTCCTTTTGATATCTGATCATTAATTAAATATTCAACATTTATAATCTTAAAAGTGCGAAGAAATTCCAGAGCTTCAAAGAACTCTTCTTCCCATGAAGTGATATCTTCCACGAAGTGCATGTTATCCAGCAACTTCTGGTGCTTCATACGAAGTTTGATATATTGTGGTGTAAAGTTCCTTTCCATTATATCACCTACACGCAGTGCATTAC
>JBAXVH010000339.1:0-1920 GCA_037129215.1 Bacteroidota bacterium
TGGTGGCAAGTATTTAAGAAACTTATGTAACGAATTGTTATTACAACAATTCTATTTACTTAGTAATAATCCTTTTCAACAACAATGAAATTGCTTTCTTAACGTCAAGCAAACGCTTTTGACGTTCCATATTAAGTATTAAATCCTCATCATCCGCGCATTCCTTTATAAGTTTTGCATTCTCTGTAAGCATATCTTCCACTTTCTTCAATTTAAAAGATAGCAAGGAATTCTTAACTGATAACTCCAGAATCGCTTGTCTGTCTTCAGATGGAACACTTATGCGATGCAGATTCTCCCAGTTGTCACTCAGATGATGTGGAAAGCTTAGCAGATCAATAGCAGTATTCCGTATCTCTGTGTTTTCGTGATGGGTAAAGTATTGTTCATCAGGAAGAGTTTCTGTGTCTATAACCTTTACAAACTCATCAAATATCAATTGATAGGACTGATTCTTAAACTTCATTTCATCATTAGCAATATCATTAACGATATAAGCAGCAACACTAATCTTCGACTCTACCTTTTCATTATCTTCATTTACATAACTATTATCGAGCTCATGAGTACCATAGTTTAACAACAGCCTTACGATATCCTTTTCTTGATAAATAGAATCATCAAGTTCAACTTCATCATGTTGTTTGGGAGCTGCATATTCAGTAGGTTCGGGGATATATTCATCCTCCGGCGCCTGAGATTCTTTGCTAAACTTTTTGCGAATAAGTTTATTTAACTCATTAAGCAAAGTGTCCTCCTGAATATCCATCAAAGCACTGCATTCCTTTATATAAACCGAACGTTGAATGACATCCGGAATCAAAGCAATAGTTTGTACAATCTCTTTTATGAGCAATGATTTCTTAATAGGATCATGAGCTGCTTCTTCGAGCAATAGGTTTGTTTTGAACAATATAAAATTGTTAGCACTCTTAGTAATGTATTCCACAACCTCTGCCGAACGTTTCTTGCGAGTATATGAATCAGGGTCTTCGCCATCCGGAAACAAAACAATCTTAACATTCATGCCCTGTTCCAATATCATATCCAATCCGCGGAAAGATGCCTTAATACCGGCAGCATCACCATCATAAAGTATAGTTATATTTTTTGTATAACGACTTATAAGTCTTATTTGTTCAGTTGTTAATGATGTGCCTGAAGATGCTACTACATTCTGAATACCTGCCTGATGCATGGTGATAACATCAGTGTAGCCTTCAACCAGAAAACAATTATCATTAGCAATAACTGCATTCTTAGCATAATAAAGTCCGTAAAGAACTTTACTCTTGCTGTAAATATCTGTTTCTGGCGAATTAATATACTTCGACTTCGTTTTATCGGTGATAAGTATCCTGCCGCCAAAGCCAATAACTTTTCCCGAAAGGTTATGAATCGGGAACATTACCCTACCTCTAAATCGGTCGAACTGGCGACCTTCTTTATCTATTGAAAAGCCTGCACTTACTAGTTGTTCAATCTTATAACCATTCTTTAACGCATACTGCGTAAAGTCGTCCCACTTTTCTGAACAATAACCCAATTGAAACGTCTCAATTGTGGCATCGGTAAACTCTCTTTCTTTAAAATAAGATAGCCCCACAGCTTTGCCTTCATCTTTATTAATAAGAGTATCGGTAAAATGTTTCTGTGCAAACGTACATATATTAAATAAAGTTTCTCTTTCGTCGAGGGCTGCCATTTGTTCAGGAGTTGGCACTTCTTCATCGAGTTCTATATTATATTTCTGAGCAAGAAAACGCAAAGCTTCTGGATAAGAATAGTGTTCGAGCTCCATCATAAAATTTACAGAGTTGCCACCCTTGCCACATCCAAAGCATTTGAAGATTCCTTTAGCAGGCGAAACCGTAAAAGAGGGTGTCTTTTCGTTATGAAAAGGACACAATCCAATAAGAT
>JBAXVH010000034.1:0-9419 GCA_037129215.1 Bacteroidota bacterium
GGTTACGTATATTATTCTTATAAATATTGATAAACTTTATTGCTTCATTACCTATTGGTACCAGTCGTTCTTTATCGCCCTTGCCTATTACTCTTATAAAGCCAACATCAAGATGCAGGCAACTAATCTTAAGTTGAATTAATTCTGTAACCCTTAATCCACAACTATACATGGTTTCCAGAATAGCTTTATTACGTCCTCCCTCTGGCGTACTTAAATCTATAGCATTCAGCATATTCTCTATTTCCTGCACACTTAAAACATCGGGTAATTTCCTTTTTATTTTAGGCGCTTCCAGCAATAAGGTTGGTTGTTCTGTTATAATACCCTCAATGGTACAATATTTATAAAATGCTTTTATGCCGGAGATTATCCTGGCCTGAGAAGTAGCATTCAGTCCCAGTTCGGCTACCCATTGTACAAAGTGTTGAAGATCGGCAAGTGCCACCTGATTGGGTGATAAATCTTTCTGTGTTGCCAGTAAGTATTGGGTAAGTTTATCTATATCATTCAGATATGCTTCTACCGAGTTTTCGCTAAGCGATTTCTCGAGTTGTAAAAACGCCTTAAATCCTTTTTTATAACTATCCCACATCACACAAATGTATATTATTGACCGTTAAGAGAATTGGTTTTTGGTGTAATAATAGCTGATAAAATAATTTTAATAGTATTTTGTTTTACTTTGCGCTTACGTAAGTACTATGCAGGAAAATAAACCGAACAATACTTCTTCATACAATATGACTACTTTTTTTGAAAAGTATCCTGCCCTGTTTTTTGTTATTAAATGGTTGTTAATAAGTCTGGTTATAGGAGCTTGTGCCGGTACAGCTTCTGCAGGATTTCTTAAATCATTAGACTGGGTTACTAACTATAGAGAATCACATAAAATTATCATTGTCTTTCTGCCGGTAGGAGGGTTGTTAATTGGTTTGCTTTATAGGTATTTAGGTAAGGATATTGAAGCAGGAAATAATCTATTAATTGATACCATTCATAATCCTAAAGCGGTTATCCCTTTTCGTATGGCACCCTTTGTTTATATAGGAACCATGGTAACACATATACTGGGTGGATCTGCTGGTAGAGAAGGTACTGCATTGCAAATGTCTGCTGCTATTGCAGATCAATTTAGTAAACCTTTTAAGTTAACAGCAGCGGAAAGAAAAATACTCTTAATAGCGGCTATTGCGGCAGGCTTTGGATCAGTATTTGGTACACCACTTGCCGGAGCAATATTTGGACTGGAAGTGTTTTTTATTGGTAGATTAAAATACGATGCAATCTTTCCTGCTTTTGCTGCTGCAATTATAGCCGATCTTACTACTAATTTGTGGCAGGTGCAACATACGCATTATCATATTCCATTTGTTCCAGAATTGACTATTATTAACTTGCTATATGCTATAGTAGCAGGCATTGTTTTGGACTGTGTGCTGCAACCTTTAGTAATACAATTCATCGAACTACAAAGCTGTTTAAAACATATATAAATAATGTTGCATTGCGCCCTTTTATAGGTGGTATTATTGTAGTAATAGGTATCTGGGCTATAGGTACTACAAAGTATATAGGACTGGGTATTCCTACTATGCTGGATGCTTTTCAATATCAGTTACCAGCCTACGATTTTCTACTGAAGATGGCATTTACAATCATAACATTAGCAGCAGGGTTTAAAGGAGGAGAAGTAACGCCATTGTTTTTTATTGGGGCTACTTTGGGCAATGCACTTGCCTTGTTTATTCCTATTCCAATTGCTTTATTGTCGGGCATGGGGTTTGTAGCTGTATTTGCAGGTGCTACCAATACACCATTGGCTTGTACCATAATGGCCATAGAATTGTTTGGTGCTGATTGTGGCGTTTATGTTGCCATTGCCTGTGTGGTGGCTTACTTGTTTTCGGGACATAATAGTATTTATCATCATCAGGTAATTGGTGAGGCAAAACATGTACGATATAAGATGTTACAGGGAAAGAAAATGAATGAACTTTAATTAAAACTTTATAGCATGCAAACCTGGATCCTTTATGCAATTATCTCTATGATATTTGCCGGACTAACTTCTGTTCTTGCCAAATATGGCTTGAAGAATATTCATCCCGATTTTGGACTGGGAATCAGAACTACAGTGATATTTTTTATTATTACACTGATTAATGTTATAGGTAGTAAATACAAAGACTTTGGATTGATTACCAGGAATCAGTGGATGCTATTGGTAGCTTCAGGTATCACAACTTCAATCAGCTGGATATTTTATTACAGAGCAATGAAAGATGGGCTGGTATCGTATGTATCGGCTATAGATAAAGCCAGTATTGTTATTACCTTATTACTATCCTTTATACTACTTAAAGAACCAGTGACACCTAAAATAATGTTGGGAGGAGGATTAATATTTATTGGAATGCTGGTGTTGGTTTGGAAATAATTTGCAAGGGGAAATCAGGAGAATACATTGTTCAAGAAGTTTAATAAGTTTAATTCGTTCAAAGTTGAATACAGGAGACAGGAGTTAGGAGATAGGAGTCAAGAGAATACATTTTTAATAATTAATAGAAGCTCAATAGGTTCAAATATTTATAACTTGTATTGAACCTATTGAACCTCTTAAACAATTTGAACCCTTTAAACCTTTTAAACTTCTTGAACCAATTGAACACTTTTATATCTTCTCTCTCGTAAGGTGTACCTTAGTCATATCAAGATACTGGTTTTGTAACTGATGAATACTATGTACATCAGGGTTTTGTCTTCTGTCTTCCCTATACCATATTTCAATATTGGTAAAATCTTTTGGTGTTTTAGTCATTAATCGGAAAGCGCCCTTTTTATACTTCACTGAACCGCTTTCTAAAACTTCTTTTTCAAAATTAAGTTTTAATAATTCTTCTTCATTTAATGGGATTGCTTGTAAGTGTTCGGGAGCATACCAGAATTCCTGTACATCGGTAGCTACACATACCTTTTTTTCATCGGTATCAATGTTGGTTACTTCCCCTTCTCTTAGGGTGGAATTGTACTCGGCAACCACGTAGTCGCCTACTTTTAAATGGTTAAAATTTATCATATTGCATATCGTTTAGGCTTTGAAGATAATGGTATTCTATGAAAAGGGGACTTAAAAATCACTGAAAACGTAATAGTTAGTTAGTGTGAAAATATTTTAAGAGAATAAGTTCAATGAAAATTTGGTATATGTTAGGTTTATTTTATAGAATTAATATCATACAAGATAACCCTTAAATAATTAGATGCAGATTCTCAATACAGTTAATTGTAGCCTTACTCCAAAAGACATTTCTCTTTCTAACTATACTATTAATTGCAGCAAAATACTTCTACTTTTAGCCTTGCTAAAAAATGTTTTTAGTCACTAAAGAGTGCTTTTTAAGTCAATAAGCCTTAAGTGAATCAAAGTAAGACGACTTTTACCAATAGTCGTCCTTAAGTAGATCAGAATAGGACGATTGTTACCAATAATCGTCCTTAAGTGAATCAAAATAAGACGACTTTTACCATTAGTCGTCCTTAAGTGCATCAAAATAGGACGACTTTTACCATTAGTCGTCCTTAAGTGAATCAAAATAGGATGATTGTCTATCAAAATAGGCCTTAAGTGCTTGTTAAATGGCCTAATGCAGTTTTTACATTATTTATTGGGTTCGAAACTACCATTTTGGGGACTAAATTTTATTATTTTTTCCTTCCCCAAAATATTATTTCACATAAACAATGTATAAGGAATATTTTAATGGAGAAATTGACATGGCAGTTAATCTTTTTCATTAAAAGCTGCATACATTGGCTAATGATATTAAATACAAAGGCACTACTCCTGAAAGTGTGGTGCTTTTTATTTAAAAATCGACATTAAAGATATAGTGGGTACATTTGTAACAAAGCAAGTTAGATGACAGACAATGAATTGAAAGAATTAGTGGCAGGATTGGCAGTTTCGCAAGCTAAAACAGATGAGCAAATGGCAATAACTGATGCTCAGTTTAAAGAGACAAATTTAAAATTTGCTGAGACAGAAGCTCAAATGAAAAGAACAGATGAACAAATAAAAAGAACAGATGAAAAGATGGAACGTATTTTTACTGAAATGGGCGGAATCAGTAACAATATGGGTTTGTCTGCTGAGGAATATTTCTATAATTCGTTAGCTGATAGTCTCCAGTTGGGTGGTATTCATTTTGATGAAATAGGTAAAAACGTTCAAAAGAAATCAAAAAGGTTGGAAGATGAATACGATATAGTTTTATACAACGGAGACTGTATAGCTCTGATAGAATGCAAATACAAAGCGCATGAAAATGACTTGCGAAAACTTATGGATAAAAAGGCAAACAACTTTAAGGAACTCTTTCCATTCTACAAGGATTATAAAATTTATCTAGGGCTTGCCAGCTTTTCATTTTATTCTGAACTGGAAGGATTAGCAAAACAAAATGGTGTTGCAATCCTAAAACAAAAAGGGGATATAATGGTAGTTGAGGCAGATAACCTGAAAGCTTTTTAACGTTTTCAACTTCTTCTTTAGGTAAGGAAAATACTAATACTTAAAATGCACTATTCTGTAAAAGGTTAGTGCATTTTAATTTTCATTTATACCAAAACTTTTTAATTTCTATTGTTTACCTGATCTTTTGCTTTTCTTTGTGCCAATAATTAGGAGCGTTTACATGAAGTATCAGATAGGAGATGAGATAATAGTTCTTCACAGTCATGAAGAAGGGAAAGTGGTAGAAATAATGAATGATAAAATGGTGATGATCCAGGTAAGGGGCGTAAAGTTTCCTGCTTATATGGATCAGATTGATTTTCCATACTTCCATCGGTTTACCAAGAAAAAAGAAGAGGCTCCTAAGCCTCCTAAAATTTATATTGATCAGATACCCAAAGAGAAACCTAAGAAAAGCGAAATTAAAGCTGCAGAAGGGGTATGGGTTTCTATAATACCGAAGTTTTCGTTTGATGAGTTTGGCGATGAAGTGGTAGATCTTTTAAAGATTTATTTGGTTAATAAAACCAATGATGCGTACAATTTTACCTACGATCAGGAATCTTTGGGCGATAAGTCGATGGCATTAAAAAATACTGTACTGGCATTTCAGGATTTTTATTTGCATGATATAGACTTCAGTGATATTAGCAACAATCCCGTTCTTCAATTCACTTTTGATCTGGTGCAGCCTGTAAAAGGAAAGGTGAAGGATGCTCCATTTAATTTAAAATTAAAAGCAAAGCAAATATTTCAGAAGGTGGAAGAATTAAAGGAAAAGAATCTTCCTGCAATCAACCTGCCATTGTTTACCGAATTGCCTGAAATTGATACCAGAAAACCAGAGGCAATAGGTGTGTTAGCATCGCCTAATTATCGCCCTCAGCCAAGAAATAATTCAGGGGAAGTGAAAAGTGTTGTTGATCTGCATATAGAAAAACTGACCGATAGCTGGAAGGATATGACTAATTATGAAATACTGATGATGCAGGTAAATGAATTTGAAAAATGCTATGAAGCAGCACTAGCCAGTTATCAGAGAACCCTTATTGTTATTCACGGGGTAGGAAGTGGTAGACTGAGAGACTTTATTCATGATGAACTGAAAACTAAAAGAGAAGTTAGTTCTTTTATCAATCAATATGATCCAAGATTTGGATATGGTGCTACAGAAATTTTCTTTAAGTAAATAGCGAGGCACAGTAATCAGTAAATTACTTTTCTATTTTATAACACCAGCGCTGTAGTTTACCTTCAAAGTCGAATGGGGTAGTCTGTTTAGTAATGTCTTTAATGGTAGTTGCTTTTATGGATTCTTTATCTATCTGAAAAGTAGTGAGATTGGTACTAAAATAAACCGTTCCTCCATCATTCAATATTTTAATACAATTATTAATCAAAGAAACATGATGTTGTTGAACATCAAAAAAATCTTTCATCTTCTTACTATTGCTGAAAGTAGGAGGGTCAACAATAATAATGTCAAACTTAGGGCCAGTATACTTATCCAGATATTGAATTACGTCTTCCCTTAAGAAAATATATTTATCAGGGTCAATAAGTTCATTTGTTTTAAAGTTTTCCTCTGCCCAGGAAATGTAGGTGTTGGACATATCTACAGAAACCACTTTACTGGCACCCCCAATAGCTGCATAAACAGAAAAGGAACCAGTATAGCAAAACAGATTTAATACAGATAAATCTTTACACTGGTCTTTAACCATTTTTCTGGTAATACGATGATCCAGAAATAAGCCAGTATCAAGATAATCATCCAGATTTATCCTGAATTTCATGCCGTTTTCCAGTACCTCAAAGAATTCCTTCACACTATCAACCTTTTCATATTGCTGGTTGCGGTGATCCATCTTTCTACGTTGTTTCAGGTAGATGTTGTTGATATCCACCCCTAAAATCTTTATTACAACAGCCAGCATATCGTCCAGCCAAAGATTATGTTCTTCATCGGTCATGCCATGCCTACGCAGGTATTCAGCTATGTATACTTTATCGTCATATAATTCTATGCAAACAGGAAATTCAGGTATATCGTGGTCATAAACACGCCAGCAGGATACTTCCTGCTTTGTCGCTTGTTTCTTCTTATGTTTAAAAACTTTAGTAAGTCTGTTTTCAAACATACTTAACTTTTCCTCTTTGTAAGCCATGATATTTTGATCGAATAGTTGGCGAATTAACGGATAATAATGATTATTCTTACATTATACTTCAATGGAATCCGTTTTGAATTAGAAACTAACTGACCTATTGTATTAAGGGCATTAATTTAATCCCTAGCCAATGTTTTACCCATTTAATGGAGTAATTATGGTTTATTTCAGGTAGTACGGATGTAAAAATATCTGCCATTTACCATCAATAGCTTTGTTAAAAGTACCTTTTCTATATACTATAAAGTTCGTTTTTATTGCTCAAACGTTACATTTGTCGCTTTAAATAGAATATGCGGTTATTTTTCTGTACAATAGTGCTGGTATTTTCCCTTGCTTCTTGTTCCAATAAATTTGGTACAGCCCTAAAGAGCAAGGATAATGAATATAAATATAAAATAGCAGAACAGTACTACGCAACAAAACAATACGGGTTTGCACAGCAATTATACGAGCAATTGTTTCCTTACATAAAAGGTACCGATCGCTACGAGGATATGTATTACAAATTTGCTCTTTGTTTTTATAACGACAAGGATTATGCGAATGCAGAAAATATATTTAAAACCTTTGCTGAAACCTTTCCTGCAAGCAAAAAAGCCGAGGAAAGTGAGTATAATAGAGCATATTGTTATTACAAACAGTCTCCAAAAGTAGAATTAGATCAGACTACAACCCGTAAGGCAATGTCTTTAATGCAGGCATTCATTAACGGTCATCCAGGGTCTGCCAGAAATAAGGAAGCAAACGACATTATAGACGTTTGCAGAGAAAAACTGGAACTGAAAGACTTTAAAAGTGCTGAATTATATTATAATGTAGGTCAGTACAGAGGTGCGGCTACTGCTTTCAACAATTTATACGAAGATTTTCCCGATTCTAAGCGTGCAGATGAATATAAATTACAAGTTATCAAATCTTATTATAAATTTGCAGAACTTTCATGGCCGGATAAACAGGAAGAAAGGTTTAATAAAGCATTAGCTGAATGCACAGACTTTGTGGAAAGATTTAGAGAAAGCCAGTATCTGGAAGAGGTAAAGAAATACAAACAACAAACAATTGATTATTTAAATAAAATTAAAGCTAAAAATGAGCAAGATAAGAAAACAAATAAGTCCTAATACACCAACTTCTGCTGAAACCAGAGATCTTTTCACTATTAAGCAAAAGACAGGTAATTTGTATGAATCTATCTCTGTTATGACTCGCAGAGCTGGTCAGATCAATATTAGCATTAAGGAAGAATTGCATAGTAAACTTGAAGAATTCGCTACTCATACTGATTCATTAGAAGAAATTCATGAAAATAAAGAGCAGATTGAAATCTCTAAAGCTTATGAAAAAATGCCTAATCCTTCATTATTGGCAATTCAGGAGTTTTTAGAAGACAAAATCTATTATAGAAAGAATACAGGAAATGACTTATTCAAATAAGATATTTAATTATATTTTCTAATTAAGAACGACAGTATATAACCTATACTGTCGTTTTTTAATTTTATATAAGATGCGTTTAAAAGGTAAAAAAATACTGTTAGGTATTACAGGTAGTATCGCTGCCTATAAGTCCATTTTTCTAACAAGATTATTAATAAAGGAAGGGGCAGAAGTAAAAGTAGTAATGACAAAAGCTGCTACAGACTTTGTTTCTCCTTTAGTATTATCTACTTTATCAAAGAATAATGTAGTAGTAGATATTGCCTCCGAAAATGTATGGGCAAATCATGTTAGTTTAGGTAGGTGGGCAGATGTTTTTTTAATAGCGCCAGCAAGTTGTAATACAATAGCCAAGATGGCAGCAGGCCTTTGCGATAATTTGTTGATGGCTACCTATTTATCCGCTACTTGTCCTGTTGTTGTAGCACCTGCAATGGATGAAGATATGTGGCATCATCCTTCCACTAAAAGAAATCTTGCAACTATTACCACTTTTGGAAATATAGTAATGGATGTAAAAAGTGGTGAACTTGCAAGCGGTTTAACTGGAGAAGGAAGTATGGATGAGCCTGATAATATTCTTACTTTTCTGATGGAGAATATATTTAGAGGAACTGCGTTAAAAGGTAAAAAAGTATTGATTACTGCAGGGCCAACTTTTGAGCCCATCGATCCAGTAAGGTTTATTGGTAATCGTTCTTCTGGTAAAATGGGCTTCGCAATTGCAAGAGAACTATATATGAATGGGTCAGAAGTTACCCTTGTTTCAGGTCCTGTAAACGAAGTGATGGAGTACAATGGAGTTAATCTTTTAAAGGTACATACTGCTGCAGAAATGTCTGAGGTGTGTAAGGCTAATATTTCAACAGCAGACATAATCATTATGAATGCTGCTGTGGCTGACTATACACCAGCTAATGTATTTGGTGAGAAGATGAAAAAGTCTGCCGATACACTTAGTATTGATCTAAAAAAGACTACTGATATCCTTAAGTATGCTGGAGAAAACCGAAAGGATGGACAGTTTATTATGGGCTTTGCATTGGAGACAAATAATGAGGAAATAAATGCTGTAGACAAGCTAAAGAAAAAGAATGTTGATTGTATTATATTAAATTCTTTACAAACACCAGGGGCAGGTTTTAGTGGGGATACAAATGAAGTAACGATAATTAACAAAGACGAAACTAAAATTCATTTTAAATTGCAATCCAAAACTGACATAGCAAGTCATATTGTATCATATATAATTAATAAATTGTAATGAAGAATAAGCTTTCACATTTCATAGG
>JBAXVH010000340.1:0-1917 GCA_037129215.1 Bacteroidota bacterium
ATATAGAATCATTACAAAAAGAGGTACAGTTGGCAATGCGAACGCTGACGGATAAACAAAAGAAAGTAGTTTGTTATTTCTTTGGTATTGGAGTAGAGCACTGTTTAACACTGGAAGATATTGGCGAACGTTTTAATCTGACCAGAGAACGGGTAAGACAAATTAAAGACAAGGCATTAATAAAAATGAAGAGTGCTCAATCCTGTCAGAATTTAAAAGTGTTCTTAGGGTAGTTAAACCCAGATTTACAATAAAGATTCTGTTACAAACTCCAGATTCTTCAAACACAAGCATTTACTTGATTTTTTGTTATTCCCATAGTTCACTATGCTTGCCAACAAAAAATCTGCTCAAACACTTGTATTTATTGTATTTGTAGCTTTCATTTCAAATCCTACTGTAAAATCAGGGTTAAAAATTAAGAATTCAACTACATATATATATTTGCAGCTTTAAAGTGAACTACTTAGTTCACTTTTTGATTTTTATTAAATAGGAACTATATATTAATTGGATTTTATGTTTAAGAATTTATCGGAGAAATTAGAATCAGCTTTTAAGAACCTCAAAGGACAGGCAAGAATTACAGATCTTAATATTGCTAATACCGTTAAAGATATCAGGAGAGCTTTGATTGATGCGGATGTAAATTTTAAAATAGCCAAAGAATTTACCGATAAGATTAAAGATAAAGCAGTTGGTGAAAAGGTTCTGAATTCAATTAGTCCCGGTCAGTTAATGGTTAAGATAGTTCAGGATGAACTAACAGAACTGATGGGTGGTGAAGAAGCAGAATTAACCCTTAATGCCAATCCAACTATCATTTTAATTGCAGGTTTACAAGGTAGTGGTAAAACTACTTTTTCTGGCAAACTGGCTAATTACCTTAAAACTAAAAAAGGTAAGTCACCTTTATTGGTAGCTGCCGATGTTTATCGTCCTGCAGCAATTGATCAGTTAACAGTATTATCAGAGCAAATAGGTGTACCCATTTATTCCGAAAGAGAGAATAAAGATGTTGTATCTATTGTAAATAATGCTATTGCACATGCTAAAAGCAACAATAAAAATGTAATCATCATAGATACTGCAGGTCGTTTGGCAGTAGATGAGGTAATGATGACCGAAGTTGCTAATATTAAAAAAGCAGTTAATCCTAATGAAATACTATTCGTAGTAGATTCAATGACTGGTCAGGATGCGGTAAATACAGCGAAAGCATTTAACGACCGTCTTGATTTTACAGGAGTTGTTCTTACTAAACTGGATGGTGATACCAGAGGTGGAGCTGCATTAACCATTAAATACACTGTAAACAAGCCTATTAAGTTCGTTAGTAGTGGGGAGAAAATGGAAACAATTGATGTTTTCTATCCTCAGCGTATGGCGCAGCGTATACTTGGTATGGGTGATATAGCTTCATTGGTAGAAAGAGCCCAAAATGCTTTTGATGATGAGCAGGCAAAGAAGCTGGAGAAGAAAATAAAACAAAACAAGTTTGACATTCAGGATTTCTATGAGCAACTGCAGCAGATAAAAAAGATGGGGAATCTTAAAGATATTATGTCTATGATGCCAGGAATTGGTAATCAATTAAACAATGTAGACATTAATGATAATAGCTTTAAGGGTATTGAAGCAATGATTCAATCTATGACGCCTGCAGAAAGAACTAACCCAGAAATACTTACTCAAAGTAGAAAATTAAGAATTGCAAAGGGTAGCGGAAAGGAAATTACTGATATAAATGCATTCATCAAGCAGTTTGAGCAAATGAAGAAAATGATGGGCATGATGAGCAAAATGCCGATGGGTGGAATACCAGGAATGAAGGGTTTTAGATAAAAATGACGGTTAAAAGTATAAAAACAGTCTTCAAGTTGATAAAAAAGTGCTAATAAAAAACTTATTCTACAT